>NZ_JBHSQK010000010.1:182696-185214 GCF_042658055.1 Pseudonocardia lutea | reverse complement strand
GCCGCCGCGTCCCGCGCCGCCGCCGATGCCGTGCGCGCGGCCGCCGACGAGCTCGCCGAGCTGAACACCCGGGAGACCGGCAAGACCCCGGGCGACGCCCGCGGTGGCGTCGAGGCCGGCGTCGGCACCCTGGAGCAGTACGCCCAGCTCGGGCCGCTGCACCGCGGGCGCAGCCTCCAGGGCGGCTGGGGCGCCACGGACCTGATGGTGCACGCGCCGCGCGGCGTCGTCGCCGTCCTCACCCCGTGGAACGACCCGGTCGCGGTGGCCGCGGGACTGCTCGGCGCCGCGCTGGTCACCGGGAACACCGTGGTGCACAAGCCGAGCGAGCGCTGCCCGCGGACCGGGCGCCGCTTCGCCGAACTGCTCGCCGCGCACCTGCCGAAGGGCATCCTGCAGATCCTCGACGGGGACGGGGCGGTCGGCGAGGTACTGGCCGGGTCGACGGAGGTCGACGTCGTCGCGCACGTCGGCAGCACCGCCACCGGCCGGTCGATCGCCGCGGCCTGCGCGCGGACGGGCGCGAAGGTGCTGCTGGAGAACGGCGGCAACGACCCGCTGATCGTCGACGCGGGCGTCGACCCGGTGTGGGCCGCCGAGCAGGCGGCGCTCGGCTCCTTCGCCAACGCCGGGCAGATCTGCGTGTCCGTGGAGCGGATCTACGTGCACACCGAGGTCGCCGGGCCCTTCCTCGAGGCGCTCGTGGCCGAGGCGGGCAGGTGGGCCGAGCGGATCGGCCCGCTCGTCGACGAGCGCCAGCGGGAGCACGTGCACGGGCACGTCCGCGGCGCCGTCGCGGACGGCGCGCGCCTGCTGGCGGGCGGCGAGCTGCCCTCCGGGCCCGGCTCGTTCTACCCGCCGACCGTGCTGGGCGGCTGCACGCCGGGCATGGCGGTGCTCTCCGAGGAGACGTTCGGGCCGGTCGCGCCGGTGCGGGAGGTGCCGGACCTCGACACCGCGCTGCGCGAGGCCGCCGAGGACCGGTACGGGCTCGCCGCGACCGTGCTCACCCCGGACATGGAGCACGCCCAGCGCGCCTGGCGCGAGCTGCCGGTGGGCACGGTGAAGGTCAACGCGGTCTTCGGTGGTGCCCCGGGCGGGGCGGCCGAACCGCGCGGCGCGAGCGGGCAGGGGTTCGGGTACGGGCCGGAGCTGCTCGACGAGATGACCACGACGACCGTCGTGCACCTGGCGCCGCCGCCGGCGGCCCGCTGAGTACCCACTTCGTCGTTCCCCCATCCGCCTCCGCCGACGGGGGCCGGAGGAACCACCCGAACGGCTGCGCGCGGTTGCGGGAACACGGCGCGCCCCGATACTCGGGCCCGTGACCAGCACAGTTCGGGGGAACGTGATGACCACTCGCCTCACGCGCGCGACCGCCGGGACGGTCCTCGCGGCGCTCGCCCTCACCGGCGCGGCCGCGTGCGGGTCGGGGTCCGACCAGGCGCCGCCCGCGCCGACCGGGAGCGCGGCGCCGCCGTCCCCGGGCGGCGGGAGCGCGGCGCCGTCCCCGGGCGGCGGCACCGGCGGCGGGGCGATCGCCGCCACCCGGCAGGCCTTCGGGCAGGCGAACCAGGGTGCGCTCGCACTCGTCGCGCTCGGCGGGCTCGGCACCGACAAGGGCGTCGGCGAGCAGGTCCAGGGCCTGGCCCCGGACCTGACGTCCCAGGGTCGGGCGCTGCTCGACCAGGTCAGGCAGGCCGCCACCGCGCAGGGCGTGACCCTCGGCGACCAGCTGGACGCCCGGCAGCAGGCGCTGATCGCGGACCTGCAGGCGCGCAGCGGGCAGCCGTTCGACGCCGCGTGGCTGCAGGCGGCGCAGTCCACGCTGCAGCAGGCCCGGGACGCCGCCAACGCGGTGCTCAACGACCCGAACGCCTCGGCCGAGGCCAAGTCCGCGGCGCGGCAGGCGCTCGCCCAGCTCGACGCGCTGGCCGGGAGGCTCTCGGCGGCCGCGTCGTCGGCGGGCGCCTCGACGCCGGGCTCGGTCGACGCCGGCACCGGCGGCCAGGCCGCGACCACCGACGACGTCCTGCCGGTCGTCCTCGCCGGATCCGGACTGGTGCTGCTCGGTGCCGCCGGAGCGGCCGGGTACCGGGCGCGGCGGACCCGGGCCTGACCGTGCGCCTGCGGGCGCCGCATCCGCCGGCCGGCGACCCCCTCGCGGGGCCGCCGGCCGCGGGCGTGCGCGGCGATGTGGCGCCGACCGCGGGTGCGCCGGGCGATGCGCCGTCGGTCTCGGGTGTGCGCGACGACGCGGTGGCCACCGCGGGTGCGGGCGGCGGCGCGGCGACGAGCGCTCGCGGAACGGGCTCCAGCCCGCGGCGGTGGGGGCCCGTCCTGCTCGCGCTGGCCGGGGTGGCGTTGCTGGTCGCGGCGGCGGTGCTCGCGGTCGGTCGCGAGCCCGCCGTGGACGCGCAGCCGGTCGGCGTGGTGCCCGGCGGGGCCGCGACGCCGGAGCCGGTGGAGTCGGGCGACCTGCGGCCGGGCGCCCCGTCGAGGCTCCGCCCCGGCGGCT
>NZ_JBHSQK010000010.1:0-182643 GCF_042658055.1 Pseudonocardia lutea | reverse complement strand
GCGCCGTTCGTCCCCGTCGGCACCGGGCCCGACGGCGCCCTCGTCGTCCCCGACCCGCCGCAGACGGTCGGCTGGTGGGCGCCCGGGGCGCTCGCCGGCTCCGGGACCGGAACCGTCGTCCTCGCGGGGCACGTGGATTCGCGAACCGCCGGGATCGGGGTCCTCGCCGTCCTGCCCGAGCTGGCCGTCGGCGAGCCGGTGGTCCTGACCGGTGACGACGGCCGCGCGGTCCGGTACCGCGTCGTCGCGCGGCGGGAGTTCGCCAAGACCGCCCTGCCCGCCGACACCTTCGCCCGCACCGGCCCGCCCCGGCTCGTGCTGGTGACCTGCGGCGGCCGGTTCGACCCGGGCACGCGCTCGTACGAGGACAACATCGTCGTCCACGCCGAGCCCGCCTGACGGCCGCGCCTCCCTCGTGCGCGAGCTCCTGATCACCGAACGCGGTGGATCGCGGCCGTGGGTGGCCGCCGGGTACCGCAGCCGGTGACCACCGGCGACCGCGTGGTGAGGCGTGGCTCCGCCGCCGGTCGTGGAGCCGGCTTCCGGAGCGCTCGGCCACGACCGGTCCCCGCCGGTGGAGCAGGAACATCCGGGGCGGGCGTGTCGTACGGTTGTCGCGTGAGCGCAGCCGCCGAAGCCCCCGAGTTCGCCGCCGTCCGGACCGCCGCCCAGCGTGCGGCCGCGGCCGCCCCGGGTGTGCGGGCGGCGGGTGGCGCCGCGGTCGACGCCGCGCTGCGCACGGCCGCCGGGCTGCTCCGCGAGGAGGCCTCCGAGCTGCTCGCGGCGAACGCGAAGGACGTCGAGGCGGCCACCGCCAACGGCATGGCCGGCGGCCTGCTCGACCGGCTCCGGCTCACTCCCGAGCGGCTCGCGGACATGGCGACCCAGCTCGAGGTGCTGGCGCAGACGCCCGAGCCGCCGGTGGAGCGGTTCGTCCGCACCCTGCCCTCGGGCGAGCGGGTCTTCGAGCGCAGCATCCCGGTCGGCGTGATCGGCGCGGTGTTCGAGGCCCGGCCGAACGTGACGATCGACGTCGCCACGCAGGTCCTCAAGGCCCGCAGCGCCGCCGTCCTGCGCACCGGCGCCGCCGCTCTCGGCAGCGCGACCGCGCTGCTCGAGCGGGTGATCGCGCCCGCGCTCGCCGCCCACGGCATCCCCGCGGACGCGGTGCAGCTGGTCCCGCTGCCCGGGCACGCCGGTGCCGAGGCGCTCGTCGGGCTGCCCGACCTCGTGCCGCTCGTCGTGGTGCGGGGCAGCGGCGAGGTCACCCGCAAGCTGTCGATGCTCGGTGCCGCCGCGGGCACCCGCGTGCTCGCCCACGCCGACGGCGGTGGGGTGCTGTACCTGGACTCCTCGGCCGAGGAGACCGTCGTCGAGCGGCTGGTGCACGACTCGACGGACCGGCTCGGCGTGTGCAACCGGCTGAACCTGCTGCTCATCGACCGGCCGGTGTACGAGACGCTGCTGCCGGTCGCGGAGAAGGTGCTGCGGGACCGCGGGATCACGCTGAGCCTCCCGCCGCACGCGCACGCCCTGGGTCACGAGTGGGCGCTCGACCCGGGCAACGAGGCGCACGTGACGGTCGCGCCCGTCGACGGCGCGGTCGAGGCCGCGCTCACCGCCGCCCGGGAGACCTCGGGCCTGGCCGCCTGCGTCTGCGCGGCGGACGAGGCGGTCGCGCACCGGTTCATCGACGCCTACACCGGCACCGGCGTGTTCTGGAACAGCCCGACCCGCCTGCTCGACGGGTACAAGCTGCTGGGCCTCCCCGAGACGGGCATCAACGTCGACCACACCCCGGGCCCCCGCGGCCCGGTCACCTACCCGGACCTCGCCCTCCGCCAGTTCGTGGTGCTCCCCCCGGCGTAACCACCCGCCACGCCACTTCTCCCGACTCACGGGCCCGGATCTCCCGACTCACACGCGCGGATCTCCCGACTCGCGAACAAGGCGCCGCGAGTCGGGATGTGCCGCACCGCGAGTCGGGACTTCCCGCACCGCGAGTCGCGCGATCCAGCGCCGCGAGTCGGGACGTGCTGCACCGCGAGACGGGGTCCGCGGCCCCGAGAACGCCGACCGCGCGGCACACCCCCCGAGGCGTGCCGCGCGGTGCGGGCCGGACGTGGCGGACTCAGTGCGCCCAGGCGTGCTCGTGCGAGCCGTGGTCGTTCCAGTCGTCGCACCCGTCGTGGTCCCGGTCGTGGTCCCCGTCGTGCTCCCAGTCGGTCTTGTCGTGGTCCCAGCCGCCGTCGTGGTTCCAGTCGCCGTCGTGGTTCCAGCCGCCGTCGTGGTGCTTGTCGTCCCAGTCGTGCTTGTCGTGGTCCCGGTCGTGATCCTTGTCGTGGTCCCGGTCCCAGTCCTTGTCGTGGTGCTTGTCGTCCCAGTCGTGCTTGTCGTGGTCCCGGTCGTGATCCTTGTCGTGGTCCCGGTCCCAGTCCTTGTCGTGGTGCTTGTCGTCCCAGTCCTTGTGGTGGTCGTTGTGGTGGTTGCCGTCGTGCTTGCTGTTCCAGCCCATCGGGAGCTCCTCGGGAAGTCGGGCGGCGGATCCGGGTGGTTCCTCCGATGCCGAGAACTCTGCCGGTCGACGGCCCGCGGAACGATCGTGTCGGCCCCCGCTCCGTCTGATCGCCACCCCCGTTCCCGCCGGGGGCCGACCCCACCCCGCGGCGGGGGTCGCTCCCCGCGTGCCGCGGCGGCCGCGTCCCGGGAGCGGGCCCACGCGGCGATCGTCCGGCGGACTGTCGGGGTGCGGGGATAGGGTCGATTTCGTGTCAGCTCCCGAACTCCACCGGGCCACGCTCCCCAACGGCCTGCGTGTGCTCCTCGCGCCCGACCCGGCCACCCCGGTCGTCGGTGTCGCGGTGCACGTCGACGTCGGCTTCCGGTCCGAGCCCGAGGGGCGCACCGGTTTCGCCCACCTGTTCGAGCACCTGATGTTCCAGGGCAGCGAGAGCCTGGCCAAGCTGGAGCACTTCCGGCTGGTCCAGGGCGCGGGCGGGGTGTTCAACGGCTCCACCCACCAGGACTACACGGACTACTTCGAGGTGCTGCCCGGCGCCGCCCTCGAGCGCGCGCTGTTCCTCGAGGCGGACCGGCTGCGGGCCCCGAAGCTCACCGAGGAGAACCTCCGCAACCAGGTGGACGTGGTCAAGGAGGAGATCCGGCTCAACGTCCTGAACCGGCCCTACGGCGGGTTCCCCTGGATCCTGTTGCCGCCGGTCCTCTACGACACCTTCCCCAACGCGCACAACGGCTACGGCGACTTCAGCGAGCTCGAGCAGGCCACGCTGGACGACGCCGCCTCCTTCTTCGACACCTACTACGCCCCGGGGAACGCGCAGGTCACCGTGCACGGCGACTTCGCCGCCGCCGGCGGGGTGGACGAGGTGCTGGCACTCGTCGAGAAGCACTTCGGTGACATCCCGGCCCGGCCCACGCCGCAGCGCCCGTCCTTCGGCGAGCCGATCCCGGGTTCCGAGCGGCGCGGCAGCGTGGCGGACGCGCACGCCCCCATGCCGGCCCTGGCCGTCGGCTACCGCGTGCCGGACCCGTCGACGGCGCTGGAGGAGTACCTGGGTCACGCGCTGCTCGCCTCGGTCCTGGGCGACGGCGAGGCGGCCCGGCTGCAGCGCCGCCTCGTCCACGCGGACGGCCTGGTCACGGACGTCGGCGCCAGCAACGGCCTGATGGGCGGCCCGCTCGACGCGCGGGACCCGGACACCTTCACGATCACCGCCGTGCACCCGGGCGCCGTGGACCCGGAGCGGGTGCTCGGGGCGATCGACGAGGAGCTGGACAAGCTGGCGGCCGAGGGCCCGAGCGCCGAGGAGCTGGCCCGGCAGTCCGCGCGCTGGGCCGCCTCCCTGCACCACGAGGACGACCGGGTGATGTACCGGATGCTCGGCCTCGGCGCCCGCGAGCTGCTCTACGGGCGCGCCGAGATCGCGCAGGAGCTGCCCGCGCGGATCGCCGCCGTCACGCCGGAGCAGGTGCGGTCCGCCGCCGAGTCCCTGCGCTCGGCCGGGCGGGCCGTGCTGCTGGTCGAGCCGACGAACGGCGGGGCGGGCAGCGAGGACCCCGCCGAGCCGGTCAACCGTGAGGAGGTCGGCGCATGAGCGCGCCCACCCTGCACCGCACCGCCGAGGAGATCGGCCGGACGCCGGCGGGCCCGCGGGCGCTGCCCGCGCTGGGCGCGACGCGCGAGGTCCCGCTGCCCGAGGTCGTCACCGAGACCTTGCCGTCCGGGCTGCGGGTGCTCGCCGTGCACCGGCCCGGCGTGCCGATGGTCGAGATGCGGCTGCGGGTGCCGTTCGCCGCACCCGGTGCGGTCGCGGACCCGGCCTACAGCGCGCGGGCCGAGCTGTTGTCGTCGGCCATGCTCACCGGCACCGCCACCCACGACCGGGTGGGGATCGACGACGAGCTGGCCGGCGTCGGCGCCGAGCTCGGCGTGGCCGTGGACCCGGAGCGGCTGCTGGTGCACGGCTCGGGCTTGGCCGACGGGCTGCCGACGGTCCTCGGCGTCCTCGCCGACGTGCTGACCGGCGCGACCTACCCGGAGGCGGAGCTGCTGCGCGAGCGCGAGCGGCTCGTCGAGCGGATCGCGGTGGCCCGCGCCCAGCCCCGGACGGTGGCGCGCGAGGCCCTGCAGCGCAAGCGCTTCGGCGACCACCCGATCGCGCTGGAGATGCCCTCGGGCGAGGCGGTCGCCGCCGTCGAGCCCGGCGAGGTGCGGGCGCTGCACGCGGAGGGCGTCGTGCCGCGCGGGTCCACGCTCGTGCTCGTCGGCGAGATCGACCCGGCCGAGGCGATCGCGTCGGTCGGTTCGGCGCTGGGCGGCTGGGAGGCCGCCGGCCGGGCCCGCGAGCTGGGCTCGCCGCCCGTCACCGGGGCCGGCCCGCTGGAGCTGGTGCACCGGCCGGGATCGGTGCAGTCGCAGCTGCGGCTCACCGCCCCTGCGCTGCGCCGGGACGAGGAGGGCTACGCGGCGTTCCAGCTCGCCAACCTCGTCTTCGGCGGCTACTTCTCCTCGCGCTGGATGGAGAACATCCGCGAGGACAAGGGCTACACGTACGGCGCCCACTCCGGGGCCGAGTTCGTGCCCGGCGCGGCGGTGCTGGGCGTGGAGACGGACGTCGCCAGCGAGGTCACCGCGGCCGCGCTGCTCGAGACCCGCTACGAGCTGGGCCGCATGGTCGCCGTCCCGCCCACCGCGGAGGAGATCGAGGCGGCCCGCCGCTACGCGATCGGCTCCCTGCTCATCTCGCTGGACAGCCAGGGCGGGCTCGCGTCCACCCTCGCCGCGCTCGACGCCGCGGGCCTGTCGATCGACTGGCTGCGGGAGCGCCCGGTGCGGCTCGAGGCGGTCACGCCCGAGCAGGTGGCCGAGACGGCGCTCGAGTACTTCGCCCCCGAGCGGTTCACCGGCGTCGTCGTGGGCGACGCCGAGGTGATCGGCCCGCGGCTGCACGCGCTGGGAGGCGTGGAATGACGTTCCGCCTGGTCACCCCGCCCGTCCTCTCCCGGGGGACCGTGCTGCGGGACGAGCCGCTGCGCCTCGATGCGGACCGGCAGAAGGCCACCTGGCCGACCGCCCGCGTGGTCGTCGTCGACGAGAAGGGGCGCACCCCGGTCTCCTGGGAGGCCGCGCCCGAGGCGCGGTTCCGGGAGGGCGACGCCGCGGCCTGGGACGCCGCCGCCGGCTCCGGTGCCGTGCTGCGCACCCGGCCGGCCGAGGAGGTCGCACCGGCCCCGCCGGGCGACGCCGTGCTGCTCGGCGAGGCGGAGGGCGTCGCCTACTGGGCCGTCCGCGGCCGGCCGGACCTCCTGGCGGGCGACGACCCGGCGGACTGGGCGGACCTGCGCGCCGTCGGGGCCGAGCTCGACGCCCTCGGCGCCGGCCTGTTCACCGGCGCCGTCGCCGCCCTGAACTGGCACGACACCGCCCGCTTCTGCTCCCGGGACGGGTCGCCGACCCACCCGCACAACGCCGGCTGGGCCCGGCGCTGCGAGGCGCACCAGCACGAGGAGTACCCGCGCACGGACCCGGCGGTGATCTGCCTGGTGCACGACGGGGCCGACCGCGTCCTGCTCGCCCGCCAGCCGGTCTGGCCGCCCGGGCGCTACTCGGTGCTCGCCGGCTTCGTCGAGGCGGGGGAGTCGCTCGAGGCCTGCGTGATGCGCGAGATCCACGAGGAGGTGGGCGTCGACGTCACGGAGGTCGGCTACCTCGGCAGCCAGTCGTGGCCCTTCCCGCGTTCCCTGATGATCGGGTTCCAGGCGCGGGCGGACCCCGACCAGCCGCTGCGGCCCGCCGACGGCGAGATCGAGGAGGCCATCTGGGTCACCCGCGCGGAGCTGCGGGCGGCGATGGAGAAGGGCGACTGGGGCGCCCGGGCGGACTCGGAGGGCAAGCTGGTGCTGCTGCCGGGGCGGGTGTCGATCGCCCGCTCGATGCTCGACTCGTGGGCGGCGCAGGGCTGAGCGCGCCGGCCGCAGCGGGCACGCCGGGCCGGCTCGGGAGCGGGCGCGGCGCCGAGAACGTCGCGACCCCGGCCGGAGGAGTCCGGTCGGGGCCGTGCGGCGCGGGTCAGGCCGCGGTGAGCCGCTTCTTCACCTCGGCGAAGCTCGGGTTCGTCGCGGTGGTCTCGTCCGGGAACAGCACCGTCGGCACCGTCTGGTTGCCGCCGTTGACGCCCTCGACGAACCGCGCGGCGTCCGGGTCCCGCTCGATGTCGATCTCGCGGTACTCGATGCCCGCCTCGTCGAGCTGGAGCTTGAGCCGGCGGCAGAAGCCGCACCACGTCGTCGAGTACATCGTCAGCTGCGCCATGCCGGGTTCAACACCGGCGGCGGCTGCGCCGTTCCGCACCGGTTCGTGTGCTGGGTCACGCCGGCAGGGCGCGCCGGAAGCGTCGGTGGGGTTTGTCAGGATGGGGCGGTGACGGCTTCCGTGACGGCTCCCGCCGACCCCGACCGGCTCGACGAGGAACAGCGGGCCGCCGTCACCGCACCGCGCGGGCCCGTCTGCGTGCTCGCCGGCGCCGGCACCGGGAAGACGCGCACGATCACGCACCGGATCGCGCACCTGGTCCGGCACGGGCACGTCGCGCCCGGGCAGGTCCTCGCCGTCACCTTCACGGCCCGGGCGGCGGGGGAGCTGCGCACCCGGCTCCGCGCGCTCGACGCGGGCGGCGTGCAGGCCCGCACCTTCCACGCGGCGGCGCTGCGTCAGCTGCGGTACTTCTGGCCGCGGGTGGTGGGCGACCGGCCGTGGCAGCTGCTCGAGGGCAAGCTCCGGCTGATCGGCCAGGCCGCGGCGCACGCCCGGGCGGGCACGGACTCGGACGCGCTGCGCGACCTCGCCACCGAGATCGAGTGGGCGAAGTCCAGCCTGATCACCCCGGAGGCCTACCCGGCCGAGGTCGCCCGGCTGCGGCGGGACGTCCCGGGGCCGGTCGAGCAGGTCGCGCAGGTCTACGCGGGGTACGAGGCGCTGAAGAACCGGGCCGAGGCGCTGGACTTCGACGACCTGCTGCTGCACGTCGCCGCCGCTCTCGAGGAGCACCGCGCGGTCGCCGAGGAGTTCCGCGACCGGTACCGGTGTTTCGTGGTGGACGAGTACCAGGACGTCACCCCGCTGCAGCAGCGGGTGCTCGACGCCTGGCTCGGCGAGCGGGACGACCTGACCGTCGTCGGCGACGCCAACCAGACGATCTACACCTTCGCCGGGGCCTCGCCCCGCTATCTACTGGACTTCCCGCGCCGCTTCCCCGACGCCACCGTCGTCCGGCTGACCCGCGACTACCGCTCCACCCCGCAGATCGTGGCCTGCGCGAACTCGGTCATCGGCGCCGCGCGCGGCCGGGTCGCCGGGAGCCGGCTGCGACTGGTCGGGCAGCTGCCGCCGGGCCCGGACCCGGACTTCGCCGAGTACGAGGACGAGCCGGCCGAGGCCGCCGCCGTCGCCGCGAAGATCCGCAGGCTGGTCGCCGACGGCACCCCGCCCGCCGAGATCGCCGTGCTGTTCCGGATCAACGCGCAGTCGGAGAGCTACGAGCAGGCGCTCACCGAGGCCGGCGTGCCGTACCAGGTGCGCGGCGGCGAGCGCTTCTTCACCCGCGCCGAGGTGCGCCGGGCGATGGTCGCGCTGCGCACCGCCCCGCCGCTGCCCGCGGGGATGGACCTGGTCACCGCGGTGCGCCGGGTGCTCGCGACGGTCGGGCTCACGGACGAGCCGCCCGCCGGTACCGCGATGCGCGCGCAGTGGGAGTCGCTGCTCGCGCTGGTGGGGCTGGCCGAGGAGCTGGCCGCGGTCGAGCCGCAGGCCGACCTGCGCCGGTTCTCCGCCGAGCTGGAGACGCGGGCGGACGCGTCGCACCCCCCGGTGGTCCAGGGCGTCACGCTGGCCTCGCTGCACGCCGCGAAGGGCCTGGAGTGGGACGTCGTGTTCCTCGTCGGGCTGGTCGACGGCACCCTGCCGATCCAGCACGCCGAGGGCGACGAGGCCGCGATCGAGGAGGAGCGGCGGCTGCTCTACGTCGGGGTGACCCGGGCCCGCCGGGTGCTGCGGATGTCGTGGGCGCTGGCCCGGGCCGCCGGCCGCGGGCGGCAGCGGCGCCGCAGCCGCTTCCTGTACGGGCTGATCCCCGAGGAGCACCCCGCCTCGCGGGTCGCGCAGGGCGGGCAGCGCCGCCACGGCGGGCCGAAGCCGCGCTGCCGGGTGTGCGGGGAGCCGCTGATCGGCACCACGGCACTGAAGCTGCAGCGGTGCGGCGCCTGCCCCTCCGACGTCGACACCGAGCTGCTCGAGCGGCTGCGGGACTGGCGCGGCGAGGTGGCCAGACGGCAGGGCGTGCCGTCCTATGTGATCTTCACGGACGCGACGCTGACCGCCATCGCCGAGCAGCGCCCGGCCGACGCCGCGGCCCTGGTCGGGATCCCGGGGATCGGGGCCCGCAAGCTCGACCGGTACGGCCCCGACGTCCTCGCACTGGTCAGCGACTCGGGAGCCTGAGCACACGCGGCGCGCGGGCTTGCGGGGGGAGCAGTCGCGCGGCGACCGTGAGGTGAACGACCGGCGGCGCCCGGGTGGACCGGAAACTGCTTCTCGAATCAACGGATTAATTCTGTTGTGCGCGTCCGGGGGCCCCTTCTAGTCTCACATGCACGGACGGAGCAACGCCCCGTCCTCCCGCACGGGACCGCGCCGAGCTGCCGGAGAGGAGGCGCCGCCATGGAGATCTACGCGATGACGACCGGGACGACCGGGACGCCGCGTGCGATCGCGCCCGCCGGTGCCTGCACCCGCCTCGGTGCCGCGCCGTCCCCGCGCCGCCCGCGCGGCGGGTGGCCGCTCTCCGCGCTCCGTGCCGTCCGCACCGAGAACCAGGTGCCGTTCGCGGTCGTCACCGATCACAACTGGACAGGTGTGTCCGTTCCGAGCGGGCTGTCCCGACGAAGGTCGTAACAGCCGGCTGGCCTCGATCGAGGGCCGCGGAACCCGCACCAGGGATCCGCGGCCCTTTTTCGTGTCCCCACCCGGGGGCACGTCCGTCCACCCATCCACCACCGGAGAGAACACAACACACCCACCACACCAGGAGGTAGTGCGGTGCTAGTCAGATCCACCCCGTGCGACGGCGGGGCGATCAGGCACGAGTACGGCGGCGGCGACACCGCTCCCGGCGTTGGCGGTCTGCTCGGTGACGTCCCGGAGTCCGGCCTGGACCTGCCCTGCCGGCAGGGCGAGGCGGACCTGTGGTTCGCCGAGTCGCCGGCCGAGCTGGAACGGGCCAAGGCGCTGTGCGAGGGCTGCCCGATCCGGATCGAGTGCCTCGCGGGCGCCCTGTCCCGGGAGGAGCCCTGGGGCGTGTGGGGCGGCGAGATCTTCGAACGAGGAGTCGTCATCCCGCGCAAGCGTCCGAGGGGCCGGCCCAGCAAGGCCGACCTCGCCCGTGACCGGGCCTGGGCCGAGGCCCACCAGAAGGCACAGGAACGGGCCCGGCAGCTGGCCGGCGCGAACGCCCGGCCCTGCGCCTGACCAGCGAGAACCCCAGCCCGACCAGGACCGACGCCCGATCCCCTTCCCCCGGGGCCGGCGTCCCGCTTCGAGGAGAGCTTCCGATGACCGATCTCGTGATCCGCACCGACCGACCGGCCCACGACGTGCGCACCCGCATCGACGCCCAGGGCACCGCGATGTTGGTGATGAACGAAGCCTTGGCCCGATCGCGACAGCAAGAGGCCGAGGAGGCCGCGCGCGACCACCGGCTCGCGCGTCGGCTCTCCGCGGGCCGGCGCTGGGACCGGCTGGCGGCCTACGCCGCCCGCCGCGCCGCGCGCGCCCGCGCCGCCTCCGGCTGAGTCGCGGGAGGGCACCGCGGTGCACGTCCGCCGGGAGCCGGGTCCGCCCACGCGGGACCCGGCCCCGGCGACGGGTGACGCCCCGCCGCCCTCGCTCGCCACGACGGCCGCCGCGCGTCCCACCGCGGTTCCTGACGCCCGCCCCGGGAGCTACCTGCGGGGCGGGCGTCGTGCCGTCCGGACCCGTGGGCTGGCTGCTCGGAACCCACGGGGGTGGAGCACGTCCCGCGTGCCGGTCCGCGGTGTCAGCTCGCCGCGAACAGCTCCGGCTGCCAGTGCCCGACGATGCCGCGCAGCGGGACCTCGGCCTCGAGCTGGCACAGCACCCCGAGCGTGCCCAGGGTGACCCGGTGCACCAGCAGGTACTGCGGCGGCAGGTTCAGCGCGCGCCCGGTGTCGAACTCCGGACGCCGCAGGTCGCCGACCCGCTCGGCCTGCCTCTGCAGCCAGGCCCGGGTGAACCGGAAGGTCTCGGTGTGCAGGGGCTCGGTGAACGGCGCCAGGTACGCGAGGGCCTCCTCCGCGGTGAGCTCGGTGCCGGGACGCACGAAGCCCTCGTCCCGCAGCAGCTGGAGCAGGTCCGCCGGCCGGTTCTCCAGGGCGTACTTCGTCATGACGGTGAGGGGCGGCGGCAGTCCCTCGGGGAGTCGGGCGACCGCCCCGAAGTCGACCACGAGCAGCCGGCCGTCGTCGAGGACCTGGAAGTTGCCCGGGTGCGGATCCGAGTGCAGCAGGTGCAGCCGGTACGGCGCCGAGTAGTGGAACCCCGCGAGCCGCGCGCCCGCGTGGTCGCGCTCCTCCTGGGTACCGGAGCGGATCACGTCGGAGAGCCGGCGCCCGGTGACCCACTCGCTCACCATCGCCCGCGGCGCCGAGGCGACGACCTTCGGCACCCGGATCTCCGGGTCGCCGTCGTACTCCGCGGCGAACGCGCGCTGGTTCTCGGCCTCGTCCCGGTAGTCGAGCTCCTCGACCATCCGCTCCTGCAGCTCGGTGATCAGCGGCTTGACGTCCATGCCGGGCGCCAGCGGCTGCAGCAGCCGGCTCATCCGGGCGAGCTGGCGCAGGTCGGAGCGCAGCGCCTCCTCCGCGCCCGGGTACTGGACCTTGACGGCCACCTCCCGGCCGTCCCGCCACACGGCGCGGTGCACCTGACCGATGCTCGCCGCGGCGGCGGGCTCCTCCTCGAAGTCGCGGAAGCGGGACCGCCAGTTGCGGCCGAACTGCTCGGCCAGCATCCGGTGCACGTCCGACGGGGGCATGGGCGGGGCCGCGCTCTGCAGCTTGGTCAACGCGTCCCGGTACGGGCCGGCCAGCTCCTCGGGCACGGCGGCCTCGAAGATGCTCAGCGCCTGGCCGAACTTCATCGCGCCGCCCTTGAGCTCGCCCAGGACCGCGAAGAGCTGCTCGGCGCTCTTCGCCATCATCTGCGCGGAGATCTGCTCCCGGTCGCCGCCCGCGAGGCGCCGGCCCCACCCTGCGGCCGCCCGCCCGGCGACACCGAGCGGCAGGCTGGCCAGCTTGGCCGTACGGGAGGCGGTCCGGCGGGGGATGTCGCTCACCTCATGATTGTCTCCCGCCGTGCGGCCGGCACGCACGTCGCGCCGACCTCTGCGGCGCGCGTGGGGGAGGGATGCGTCACATCCGCCGCGGCCGGGACCGTCCGCGCGTCCGCTCCGCAGTGACAGTCGGGGTGCGCCCGCCAGGGTCGCCGGCGCAGGCGCCCGCCGTGCACGTCGAGTTCGAGGGCGGCGCCGAGGGTGGGCGGCGGGCGCTCGCCGTCGAGCGCGAGGAGCGCCTGCGCCGCACCGAGGGCGGCGGTGGCGGCGATGGCCTCGGGCTCGGCCCCGCCGCTTCGCCCGGTCAACTGCGCCGCGACCACCGGCCACGCCGGGTCGAGGTCGCCCCGGCCCAGCTCGACGCACCGCAGGCACGGGGAGCGGCCGACCAGGACCAGCGGGCCCACCACCCCGAGGCCGTCCCGGACCAGCACCGGCAGGTGGTCGGTGCCGGCCGCGGTGAGCTCGGTGACGACCTCCGGCTCGGGGACCACCGCGTCCGTGAGCACCACGAGGTCGGGGGCACGCCCCGGCGGCAGGGCACCGGTGGCCGTGCCCGCGCGGGCCCGCAGCACCGCCTCGGCGGCGGCCTCCCCGCGGGGCCTCCCCACCGACTCCTCCCCGTACCCGCAGCCGAGGTCCGCGCTCTCGACGTGCCCGCGGGCGACGACCCGCACCGCGCCGATCCCCGCCCGCGCCAGCGCCGTCGCCACCCCGACGGCCAGCGGCCCGTCGCCCCGCACCTGGACCGCGCTCGCCGCGCGACGCTCCGTCCGCCGCTCGCCCACCGCCGGGTCGACCAGGGCGCCGCGCTCGACGAGCCCGCGCAGCAGCGCCTGCGCGAACCCGACGCCGACCCCGCGGGCCCCGGCCTCGGCCACCCAGTCGAGCGCGACGGCCGGTGCGCGCAACCGCTCGAGCAGGGGCAGCACCGCCGCGGGCAGGCCGGCGACCAGCACGCCGTCCCGCGGAGCCAGCCCGATCTGGCGGGCCCGGGTGCCCCGGGCCAGCAGCGGACGGTGCGGGGCCAGGACCAGCCGGCGCGGCACGGAGGCGAGGGTGCGAATCACGGCTCCGAGGATGGTCGGCGGCCCGCCACCGCGCGAACGGTTGTCCACAGGCGCGAAGATCTGTGGACAACCCGGCCGCCGGAGATCCTCCGCTCCCGCCCGCTCCGCACGGGGCCTAGGGTGGAGGAATGGCGAGCCCCGCGGTCGTCGAGGTGAGACGGAGTCAACGGCGGCGTCGGATGGTCAGCGCGCGGCGTGAGGGTGACACGGTGATCGTGTTCATCCCGGGCTGGATGAGCGAGGCCGAGGAACGGCGCTGGGTGGACGAGATGGTCAGCCGGCTCGAGAAGAGCGAGGCGAAGCGGCGCTCACCCGGCAGGCACGGCGACGGGGCGTTGCTCGACCGCTGCCTGGAGCTGTCGAAGCGGTACCTGGGCGGCCGGGCGACCCCGGCCTCGGTGCGGTGGGTCCCCCCGATGCGCACCCGCTGGGCCTCGTGCACCCCGCAGGACCGCACGATCCGGATCAGCGAGCGGCTGCGCGAGGCGCCCGGCTGGGTGGTCGACTACGTCCTGGTGCACGAGCTGGCGCACCTGCTCGCGCCGGGTCACGACGACTACTTCTGGTCGCTCGTGCACCACTACCCGCGCACCGAGCGGGCCATCGGCTACCTGGAGGGGCTGTCGGCGGCCGCGGGCCTGGGCCTGGTCGGGACGGACGGCGAGGACCTGCCCGACGCCGACGAGGAGCCCGAGGCCGAGGACGAGGCCGCCGCAGGCGTGGGCTGAACGCGGCACGGCGCCGGTCCCGCGGGACCGGCGCCGTACTCACGGGAACCGGGAGGGTCGAGCCCGGATCAGGCGCGGGGCGACCCGCCCTCGTCCTCGCCGTCCCGCTTCTCCGGGGTCTCACCGGCGGTGCCGGAACCCTCGGCCGACGCCGCGCCCGGCTCGTCGTCCGTCCCCGGGTCCTCGGGCTTCTCCTGCTCCGCCGCCTCGGCGGCCTCCGCGGCGAACTGCTTCTCCAGCTCGGCGATCGGGTCGTCCGTCTCGCGGCGGTGGACGAAGCCGGCCGGGTCGTCCAGGTCGTCCGAGTCCGGCAGCAGGTCCGGGTGGGCCCACACCGCGTCCCGCCCCTCGATCCCGCGCTCGTCGCCGAGGAGCTTCCACAGCTCGGCGGCGGCCCGCAGCTTCCGCGGCCGCAGCTCGAGCCCGACGATCGAGGCGAAGGCCTGCTCGGCGGGCCCGCCGGAGGCGCGGCGGCGGCGCAGCGTCTCGCGTAGCGCGCCCGCGCCCGGCAGCCGCTCGCCGACGGCCTCGGCCACCACGGTGTCCACCCAGCCCTCGATGAGGGCGAGCAGCGTCTCCAGCCGCGCCAGCGCCGCCTTCTGCTCCGGGGTGGTCTGCGGCTCGAACATGCCGGACTGCATGGCCTCCTGGATCGACGCCGGGTTCGACGGGTCGATCTGGCGGGCCATGTCCTCGATGCGCGAGGTGTCGACGGTGATGCCGCGGGCGTAGTCCTCGACCGCGCCGAGCAGCCGCTCCCGCAGCCATGCCACGTGCGCGAACAGCCGGTGGTGGGCCGCCTCGCGGGCGGCCAGGTAGATCATGACCTCGCTGGCCGGGCGGTCGAGGCCGCCGGTGAACTTCTCGATCGCCTCGGGCAGCAGCGCCGCCGTGCGCTCCGGCCCCACCGGGAACCCGACCTCCGCGCCGGTCAGCACCTCGGCCGCGAGCTGGCCGAGACCGCTGCCGAGCTGGCTGCCGAAGGCCAGCCCGCCCATCTGGCCGATCATCGCGAGCATCGGCCCGGCCGCGCTGCGGATCTCCTCGGGCAGGCCCTCCACCCAGGCGCCGGAGACGCGCTGGGCCACCGGGTCGCACAGCCGCTTCCAGGTGGGCATGCTCGCCTTCACCCAGTCCGTCGGCGTCCAGGCCACGGTCTCGGTGGCGCCGGCCGGGAACTCGGTGGCCGGGTCGAGCCACAGCTCCGCGAGCTTGAGGGCGTCGGCCACCGCGGTGCGCTGGGCGTCCGTGAGCGAGGAGGTCTTCTGCGCGAGCTGCTGGGTGGCCATCTGCGCGGCGAGGTCGTAGTTGACCGGGCCCCCGCCGCCGCCGGTCTGGCTCGCGCTCGACAGCATCTGCCCCAGCTGGCTGAGCATCTGGCCGAGCTGGCCGACGTCGAATCCGCCGGGACCGCCCGGCATCCCGGGGATCCCGGGCATCCCCGGGATGCCGGGGAACTGGCCGCCGCCGGGCAGGTTGCCGAAGCCGAAGGGGTCCTTGGGCCCCTCGTTGCCGCCCTCTCCCTCGTCCCGTCTGCGGTCGCGGTCCGGGTCGCGGTCGGAGGGGCCGAAGCCGAACGGGACGTCACTCATGCCGACCACCGTACGCGGACCGCGAGGGCTGCGGCGTAGGTTCGCTCCCCGTGAGCCGCCGGACGTCGACGCTGGTCGCCGCCGTGCTCCTGGTGATCGTGGTGGTGGGCGTCGGGACCGTCGTCCGCGTGCCCTTCGTCGCCCTGGGGCCCGGACCGACCTACGACACCCTGGGCGCCGTGGACGGGACGCAGGTCGTCGCCGTCGACGGGGCGCCGACCTACCCCACCTCGGGGCACCTCAACATGACCACCGTCTCGGTCAACGACGGCGTGACCGGCCTGCAGGCGCTCGGGTTCTGGCTGGCGCCGGAACGGCGCCTGGTGCCGCGGGACACGGTGTTCCCGCCCGGCCGGTCGACCGCGGAGGTCGACCGGGAGAACGCGGAGCAGTTCACGGCGTCGGAGACGAACGCCGAGCTCGCCGCGCTGTCCGAGCTGAAGGTGCCGACCCGCGCCACCGTGGCCGACGTCGTGCCCGGCTCGCCGGCCGAGGGCGTGCTGCAGCCCGGCGACACCCTCGTCTCGGTCCGCGGGATCCCGGTCGCGACCCCGCAGGCCGTGGCCGACGCGCTGAACGGCACGACGCCGGGCGAGCCCGTCGTCGTCACCTACCGGCGCGGCGACGCCCAGCAGGACGCGACGATCACGCTCGGCTCGAGCCCCGACCGGCAGCAGGGCATGCTCGGCGTGCGGCCGGGCGTGCAGCCGGCCGCCGGGGCCATCACCATCAGCCTGGGCGACATCGGCGGCCCCTCGGCGGGCCTGATGTTCGCGCTCGCCGTGGTGGACAAGCTCACGCCGGGCGAGCTCAACGGCGGGCAGTTCGTCGCGGGCACCGGCACCATCACCGCGGACGGGACGGTCGGGCCGATCGGCGGCATCCCGTTCAAGATGCGGGCGGCCCGGGACGCGGGCGCGGTCACCTTCCTCGTGCCGAGCGACAACTGCGCCGAGGCCGCGCAGAACGCACCCGACGGGCTGCGCCTGGTCCGGGTGACCACGCTCGCCTCCGCCGTCGACGCCCTGGAGACGCTCGACACGGGCGGCCAGGCCCCGGCCTGCACGCCCTGAGCGGCCGCCGGACGTCCCCGAGTGGTCCCTGAGCGGTCCCTGAGCTGGGCGGATCCGAACCGTCGGGAGAACGCGGTACGGTCGCCGGCGAGCGGATACGGAACGGACGAACCGTACGAACGGTGCGCGCACACCGGACACACGGGAACTCCACACGCCGTCCGTAGAGTTGACGCACCTGAACCGACCCTCGAGGAGTTGCCGTGGCCATGCGGCCCCCGGCGGGAGCACCGTCGTTGTCCCGCCGTACGCGGATACTGCTGATCGCGGCCGCTGTCCTGGTGGTGGTGCTGCTCGGCGGGTCCCGGCTGGTCGACTTCTACGTCGACTGGCTCTGGTACGGCGAGACGGGCTACCGGGGCGTGCTCGGCACCATGATCGGCACCCGGGTCGTCCAGTTCGTCATCGGCGGGCTGCTGCTCGGCGGCGCGGTCTGGCTCACGCTGTGGCTCGCCTACCGGTTCCGCCCGGTCTTCGTGCCGGTCAACGGGCCGGAGGACCCGATCGCCCGGTACCGAACGGTGATCATCTCCCGGCTGCGGGTGTTCGGGATCGGCATCCCGGTGATCGTCGGCATCATCGCCGGCCTGGCCGCCCAGGGCGACTGGCAGACCACGCAGATGTTCCTGAACGGCACGCCGTTCGGGCAGACCGATCCCGAGTTCGGCAACGACATCGGCTTCTACGCCTTCACGCTGCCGTTCATCCGGATGCTGCTGAACTGGCTGTTCGTCACCGTCGCGATCTGCTTCGTGGTCGCGCTGATCGCGCACTACGTCTTCGGCGGGATCCGGCTGACGGGCCGCTCGGGCCAGGTCTCGGCGGCCGCCCGGGCCCAGCTCGCGATCCTCGCCGGCGTGTTCGTGCTGCTGAAGGCGGTCGCGTACTACCTCGACCGGTACGAGCTGCTCTACTCCGACCGCAACCAGAACTTCTTCGGCGCCACCTACACGGACCTCAACGCCGTGATGCCGGCGAAGATCATCCTGCTGGTCATCTCGATCATCTGCGCCGCGGCCTTCTTCGCCGCGGTGTTCCGGCGGAACCTGCAGCTCCCGGCCATCGCGGTGGTGCTGCTGGTGCTGTCGAGCGTGCTGGTCGGCGCGGCGTGGCCCGCCGTGCTGCAGCAGTTCGTCGTGGCGCCCAACGCGAACGAGCGCGAGGCCCCGTCCATCGAGCGCAACATCGCCGCCACCCGGCAGGCCTTCGGGCTCACGGACGACAAGGTGACGATCGAGCCCTACTCGGGCACCTCGACCGCCACCTCGGCCCAGGTCCGGGCGGACACGAACACGATCCCGAACATCCGCCTGCTCGACCCCGGCAAGCTCACCAAGACCTTCACCCAGCTCCAGCAGCGGCGGAACTTCTACGGCTTCCCGGAGAAGCTCGACATCGACCGGTACACGGTCGACGGGCAGAAGCAGGACTACGTGGTCGCCGCGCGCGAGCTCGACTCGAACGCGCTCGTCGGCAACCAGCAGGACTGGATCAACCGGCACCTCGTCTACACGCACGGCAACGGCTTCGTCGCCGCCCCGGCCAACCAGGTCAACGCCGCGCTGGAGGACACCGGGGGCCAGGGCGGCCTGCCGAGGTTCACGGTCAGCGACACCACGACCGAGGGGCAGATCCCGGTCTCCGAGCCGCGGATCTACTACGGCGAGCTGATCACGGACTACTCGATCGTCGGCGCCGAGGAGGGCGCCGCGCCGCGCGAGTACGACACCGACACCGCGCAGTACACCTACACGGGCAGGGGCGGCGTCTCGCTCGGGAACCTGTTCAACCGGCTGGTCTTCTCGCTCTACTACGGCGAGCGGAACATCCTGTTCAACAGCTCGATCAACGACAACTCCCGGATCATGTACGACCGGGACCCGCGGGACCGCGTCGAGAAGGTCGCCCCGTGGCTGACCGTCGACAACGACCCGTACCCGGCGGTCGTCGACGGGCGGATCCAGTGGATCGTCGACGGCTACACGACGCTGCGGAACTACCCGTACGCGGAGCAGGTGCCCCTGGGCGACACCACCCAGGACAGCCAGCTCGGCCTGCAGGGCCAGCGCCTGCCCAACGAGACCATCAGCTACCTGCGGAACTCGGTGAAGGCGACGGTCGACGCGTACGACGGCACCGTCACCCTCTACGCCTTCGACGACAAGGACCCGGTCCTCCAGACCTGGATGAAGGCGTTCCCCGGCACGGTCAAGCCGGCCTCGGACATCAGCGACTCGCTGCGCGACCACTTCCGGTACCCGGAGGACCAGTTCAAGGTCCAGCGCGAGCTGCTGACCCGCTACCACGTCGACAACCCGGGCGAGTTCTTCTCCACGGTGTCGTTCTGGGACGTCCCGTCGGACCCGACGGTCCAGGGCAACACCGGCGCGTCGCAGGACGCGCAGCCGCCCTACTACCTGATGACCGGCCTGCCCGGGCAGGAGGGCGCGAGCTTCCAGCTCACCAGCGCCCTGGTGAGCCTGCGCCGGCAGTTCATGGCCTCGTACATGACGGCGAGCTCGGAGCCGGGCACCTACGGCAAGATCACGGTGCTGCAGCTGCCGGCGGACACGCAGACCCTCGGCCCGCAGCAGGTCCAGGCGCAGTTCCTCGGCTCGCCGAACGTGTCGTCGGAGCTGAACCTGCTCAGACAGAACCAGACCACCATCGACTACGGGAACCTGCTGACGCTGCCCGTGGCGGGTGGGCTGCTGTACGTCGAGCCGGTGTACATCGAGCGGGCGGGGCAGGACTCGTCGTATCCCCAGCTCGCCCGGGTGCTGGTGAGCTTCGGCGGGCGCGTCGGCTACGACGCCAACCTGGCCACGGCGCTGGACCAGGTGTTCGGGGCGGGCGCGGGAGCCGCGGCCGCGGCGACGACACCGACCCAGGGCTCGACACCGCAGGCCCCCGCGGCGGGGGCGCCGACGCCGAGTACGGGGGCCAGCCCCGAGCTGGCGTCCGCGGCGAACGAGATCTCCTCGGCCCTCGCGCAGCTGAAGGCCGCGCAGCAGTCGGGCGACTTCGCGGCCCAGGGCGACGCGCTCTCGGCGCTCGACGCCGCCGTGAAGAAGTTCCAGGCCGCACAGAGCGCCGCCCCGGCGACCCCGGCCACCCCGGCCCCGTCGCCGGGCGGCTGAGGCGCTGCTCGACCTGGCGGGCGGTCCCGGACCCCGGGGCCGCCCGTCGGCGTTCTCGGGGGCGGGGGCCGGCCGAGGATGTGAGCAGGCCCACCGGATCCGGCGCGCGGCGCGCTGACCGGCGAAAACGCCACGGCATCACCGATGCCGCGGCGTCGTCGCAGGTCAGGGCGCCGGGGCCGGAACCGACCCCCCGTGCACGCCCCGTTCGCGGGCGTGTAATGTTCTGGGCACAACAGCAAGACAGCAGTGCGAAGCCCGGAAGGGCCGACCACAGCGACGCGGGGTGGAGCAGCTCGGTAGCTCGCTGGGCTCATAACCCAGAGGTCGCAGGTTCGAATCCTGCCCCCGCTACCAGCCGGAAACGGCCCTCCGGAGATGATCCGGAGGGCCGTTTCCTCGTGTTGCGGCCAGATCTGTGACCAGGGGGTCATCCGGCGTCGTCCAGTCGGGGTCGCAGCTCTGTCCCGCCGGTGCTGTGCTGCGGCGCCGAGGCACGCATGGGCAGGGTGGGAACGTAGAGACCGTCCCGTTCGGCGCGGACCGCGGCGAGTGTCCTCGTCGGTGTCCCGAGCTTGCCGAGGATGTGTTCCAGGTGGGTGGCCACGGTCCGCGGGGCCACGACGAGCGTGCGGGCGATCTCCTGGTTGGAGCACCCCTCGACCAGGAGGCCCAGCACCTCCATCTCCCGCGGGGTCAGCCCGTGCAGGTCGGTCGCCGGTGACAGCAGGGCCAGAGCGGTCAGGCCCGGCGGCACGTCCTCGGGTGCCGCCAGGACGGTGACGCGCACGTGCCCGTCGGGAGCGTGAGGGCCGCCCATCGGCCAGAGGAAGGACGAGTACACGTGCCCCTCCCGGATCCGCTCACGGGCGACGGCCAGGGCGGGGGAGCGGGGGGCCAGCAGCGCGTCCGCCCGCAGGCCCGGCAGCGCCTGGCAGCCGCCGTCCGCGCGTAGCACCACGCCGGCGACGGCCGCCCGCACCAGGCGCGCGGCGGCGAGCAGTGAACGCATCGGATCGATGCCGTGCGCGAGCACCGGCGCGAGCCGCTCGAGTCGGCGGCGGATGGCCGGCGACGGTGGCTGCGGGCTGCCGGACAGCAGCGCGAGGAAGCCGACGTGCCGGCCTCCGGGCGCGAACAGGGCGAGCACCAACGCCCCGTGGATTCCGGCCGGGATCAGGCACTCGGCCCAGGTCGGGAGCTCCTCGGCGGGGTAGGGCAGGTCGGAGGGACTCAACGGCGGACGGGCCCGGTCGGTGCCGGTGACCTCGATGTCCCGTGCCGTCAGCCGACCGCGGAGGAAGTCCACGGTCGAGACATCGAGGTCGACGCTCGCCAGGGAGAGGTAGCCGTGGCCCAGCGGGTCGGCGAGCGCCAGCCATGCACCGTCGAACGAGACGACGCTGCGAAGGACCCCGAGCAGGGCCTGCGCGCGCGCGGACGCGGTGCCTGCCGAGGCCGCGGTCGCGGCCAACAGCAGCTCACCGTCCTCCTTGAGCACATGTCTCCCCTTCTGCAGCCGGGCGAAGCGGCGGATCCGGGCCTCGCCCGGGCCCGACTGCTCGACCGGCCGGGGCAGAACACGGCGCCCGGTACCAGTACCCCGGAGATCCGGCTTTCCACATCTGTGGGCGAGATAGATCCAGATGCCCGTGAGCCCTCGCTCGAACGGACGCGAGCGGGACCGTCGTGCGGCCGCTCGATCCGGGCGTTCCTCGATCCTCGTCGGTCCTGACGATGTCCTGACCGTGCGGCCTCGGCGCGGGGTGGCCGGAGGGAGACGGCCGCGTCGATCTCGTCCCCGCCGCGTCGGTATCGGCAGATCTGCCGATACCGGTTCCCTCGCAGCCCTGGGTGTAATCGAGGGCCCGGTTGAGCCGGAGCGGTGGGATTCAACGGCGACGAGGAGGCAGCATGAAGGCAGTGGTCTACGAAGGGCCGCGGCAGGTCAGTGTCAAGGACGTACCGGACGCCCGGATCGAGCGGCCGACGGACGTCCTGGTGCGGATCACGTCGGCGAACATCTGCGGCTCGGACCTGCACATGTACGAGGGTCGGACCGACTTCGAGCCCGGCCGTTGGTTCGGGCACGAGAACCTGGGCCAGGTGGTCGAGGTCGGCGACGGGGTCGACAAGGTCCAGGTGGGGGAATACGTCGTCCTGCCGTTCAACATCGCCTGCGGACACTGCAAGAACTGCGAGCGCCAGCTCACGAACTACTGTCTGACCGCGCAGCCGGAGCCGAACATGGCCGGCGCCGCATACGGCTTCGCCGACATGGGCCCGTACGCCGGGGGACAGGCCGAGCTGCTGCGCGTGCCCTGGGGTGACTTCAACTGCCTGCGGCTGGGGGAGGACGCCGAGCAGCGCCAGACCGACTACGTGATGCTCGCCGACATCTTCCCGACCGGCTACCACGCCACGGAGATGGCCGGCGTGCAGCCCGGCGACCAGACGGTCATCTACGGCGCCGGACCGGTCGGGCTGATGGCCGCCCTCTCGGCGACCATCCGAGGAGCCGGCAAGGTGATGGTCGTCGACCGGCACCCCGACCGGCTGCGGCTGGCCGAGTCGATCGGCGCGATCGCCATCGACGACTCGAAGGTCGATCCGGTGCAGGTTGTTCTCGACGAGACGATGGGGCTGGGTGCGGACAACGGCTGCGAGTGCGTCGGCTACCAGGCGCACGAGCCCGACGGGCAGGAGCAGGCCAACCTCACGATGAACCGATTGGTCGCCTCGGTGCGCTTCACCGGGAAGATCGGCAACGTCGGCGTCTTCGTGCCCAAGGACCCCGGGGGCAGCGACGAGCTGGCGAAGCAGGGCAGGATCGCCTTCGACTACGGCATGTTCTGGTTCAAGGGCCAGCACATCGGCAGTGGTCAGGCGCCGGTCAAGAAGTACAACCGGCAGCTGCGCGACCTGATCGCCGCGGGCAAGGCCGAGCCGTCGTTCATCGTCAGCCACGAGCTGCCCCTCGACCGCGCGCCGGAGGCCTACGAGCACTTCGACAAGCGGGACGACGGTTGGACGAAGGTCGTCCTGCGCCCGGGGATGGCGGGGACGGGTGCCTGACATGGCAGGAGTGCTGGACGGACGCCGGATCGCCATTCTCGCGGCTGACGGCGTGGAGCGGGTCGAGCTGGAGCGGCCGCGGCAGGCGCTGGAGGACGCCGGTGCCCACACAGACGTCGTCTCCATCACCGGCGGCGAGATCCGGGCCCGCGACCACGACCTCGAGGACGCCGGCACCTTCGCGGTCGACCAGCTGGTCGACGCGGTGTCGGTCGACGACTACGAGGCGCTGCTCCTGCCCGGTGGGACGGTGAACCCGGACAAGCTGCGGATGGAACCCGCGGCGGTGCGGTTCGTCCGGGACTTCGTCCGGTCGGGCAAGCCGGTCGCCTCGATCTGCCACGGCCCCTGGAACTTCGTCGAGGCCGACGTCGCGCGCGGCCGCCGGCTGACCTCGTGGCCGAGCGTGCGCACGGACCTGCGCAACGCCGGGGCGGAGGTGGTCGACGAGCAGGTCGTCACGGACGGCAACATCACGACGAGCCGATCGCCCGACGACCTGCCGGCCTTCTGCGAGCGCATCGTGCAGGAATTCGCCGGCGCCCCGCAGTCCGCAGGCGCGGGAGGCCGTGCATGATCTCCTCCCTCGGGAACGTGGCGTCCCTCGCCGCCCGCGCCGGTGGAAGCGTCGTCCGCCAGGTGCGGTCGGTCATCGACCCGTCCGCGGCCCGGCCGGCCGGCGCGACCCAGCCGGCGTCCGGGTGGCTCGTGCTGACCGTGTTCCGGGAGCCGTCCGAGATCGACACCGCCAAGCCGCCCGCACCCCTGGCGGAGTTCGGCGAACAGCTCGAGGTCCGTGTCCGCCCGGCCGCCGACGGCAAGGGCACCGAGCTCGGCGTCCGGCTGCGCACCCAGCCCTCCGGCGGCACCCTCGGTCGGCTGAGCGGCAGCGACCCGCACGCCGACCTGCGCTCCGCGCTCCGTCGGGCCAAGCAGCTCATCGAGGTGGGCGAGGTGCTGGCGGTGGACCCCGCACCGCACGGCAAGCGGACGCCGACCCCCGGCGGAGCGCTCCTCGAGGTGTGGACCAAGGTGGCGCCCAAGGCAGGTGTGCGGTGAAGGCGGTGACCTGGCGGGGGGTCAACGAGATCGGCGTCGAGGACGTCCCCGAGCCCACGATCCTCAACCACCACGACATCATCGTCGAGGTGGGGCTGAGCGCGACCTGCGGCTCGGACCTGCACCTGGTGGGCGGCTACATCCCTGCCATGCGCGCGGGGGACGTGCTCGGACACGAGTTCATGGGCACGGTCGCCGAGGTCGGGCCCGGGGTCACGAAGCATCAGGTGGGCGACCGCGTGGTGGTGGTCTCCTTCATCGGCTGCGGGCAGTGCTGGTACTGCCGACAGGGGCTGTGGTCCCTGTGCGACAACGGCAACCCCAACCCGGGGATCACCGAGGTGCTGTGGGGCCAGTCCATCGGCGGCTGCTTCGGGTACTCCCACGCGATGGGCGGCTGGGCGGGCAGCCACGCCCGCTACATCCGGGTGCCCTATGCCGACCAGGGGGCCTTCGCCATCCCTGACGGCGTGTCCGACGAGCGGGCGCTGTTCGCCTCCGATGCGGCGCCGACCGGCTGGACGGGGGCGCACCAGGCCCAGGTGCGGCCGGGTGACGTCGTCGCGGTGTGGGGGGCCGGCGGCGTGGGGCAGATGGCCGCGCGCGCGGCCACGATCATGGGCGCCGAGCGGGTCGTGGTCATCGACCGGTACGACAACCGGCTCGAGCAGGTCCGCACCCACATCGGGGCGGAGACCCTCGACTACGAGGAGGTGGACGTCCCCGCCGAGCTCCGCGAGATGACCGGTGGCCGGGGACCGGACGTCTGCATCGAGGCGGTGGGCATGGAGGCGCACCACCCGGGCCCGCAGTACCTCTACGACCAGGTCAAGCAGCAGATGCGGCTGCAGACCGACCGGCCCACGGCGGTGCGGGAGGCCATCTACGCCTGCCGCAAGGGCGGGACGGTGTTCACCCTCGGCGTCTTCGCCGGCGTCGTGGACAAGTTCCCCCTCGGCGCGGTGATGAACAAGGCACTGACTCTGCGTGGTGCCCAGCAGCACGGGCACCGCTACATCCCGGAGATCCTCGACCGCATGAGCCGGGACGAGGTGACGACAGAGCATCTCGCCACCCACGTGATGCCGCTCGACGACGGGCCGAAGGGCTACCGGATGTTCAAGGACAAGGAGGACGGCTGCGTCCGGGCGGTGTTCCGTCCGGATGGGTGAGGCGCCGACCGGCGGTCGCTCGCCGGCCGGTGCGGTGTGGGGGACCTGCGGACCGCCGCGCAGGCCGTCGGGGGCGGGGAGATCGGCTCCGTGTGGCGGTACGGGGCTCACGCAAAGGAGGATCGGTGGAGCTGACGGCGACGACGACCATTCGCAAACCCGCGCCGGAGGTCTATGCGTTCTGGCGCAACCTGGAGAACCTCCCGACGTTCATGGCGCATCTCGAGGAGGTCCGCGCCACCGGGGACCGTACGAGCCACTGGTCTGCCGGCGCCCCGTTCGGCGAGAACGTCGGGTGGGACGCGGAGATCGTCGACGAGGCGCCCGGCGAGCGGATCGCGTGGCGGTCGACGGGGAACGCGGACGTGCCGAACGCCGGAACGGTCCGGTTCGTGCCCGCCCCGGACGGTGTGAGCACCGAGGTGCACGTCGCCCTGGAGTACGACGTCCCGGGCGGCCCGGTCGGTAAGGCGGTCGCCAAGTACTTCGGCGAGGAACCGCACCAGCAGCTCGACGACGACCTGCGCCGGCTCAAGCAGGTGCTGGAGACCGGCGAAGTGGTCCGGTCCGAGGGCGCCCCGTGGGGCAAGCGGGCCCGCAAGGAGTTCCCGCAACGTCCGGCGCAACCGCTGTCGGACTCCGAACTCGCGAAGGGAGCGGACGCGTGAGGGCGAACACCTGGGCGGGCCGCAACAAGGTCGAGGTCCGTGACGTGCCGGACCCGAGGATCCTGAACAGGCGCGACGCCATCGTACGGATCACCTCCACCGCGATCTGCGGCTCGGACCTGCACCTGGTCGACGGGTACGTGCCCACGATGCAGGACGGCGACGTCATGGGTCACGAATTCATGGGTGAGGTCATCGAGGTCGGGCCGGGAGTCGATCCGGATCGGCTGCGCGTCGGGGACCGGGTCGTCGTGCCGTTCCCGATCGCGTGCGGCGCGTGCGGTGCCTGCACCGCCGAGCTGTACTCCTGCTGCGAGAACTCCAACCCCAACGCCGGGATCGCGGAGAAGATGTTCGGTCACCCGGTCGCCGGGCTCTTCGGCTACTCGCACCTGACCGGCGGCTTTGCCGGCGGTCAGGCGCAGTACGCGCGGGTGCCGTTCGCCGACGTCGGTCCGTTGAAGATCGAATCCGATCTGACCGACGAGCAGGTGCTGTTCCTCTCCGACATCCTGCCCACCGGCTACATGGGTGCTGAGATGTGCGACATCCAGTCCGGTGACGTGGTGGCGGTGTGGGGCGCCGGCCCGGTCGGCCAGTTCGCCATGGACAGCGCGCGGGTGCTCGGCGCCGCGGAGGTCATCGCCATCGACAAGGAGCCGTACCGGCTGCAGATGGCCGAACGGGCAGGCCACACGCCGGTGAACTTCGAGGAGGTCGACGTACGGTCCCGGCTGCTGGAACTGACCGGTGGGCGGGGACCGGACAAGTGCATCGACGCGGTCGGCCTCGAGTCCACCCACGGCAGCGCGCACATCTCCGCGTACGACCGGGTCAAGCAGGCCGTACGGTCCGAGACCGACCGCCCCCATGCCCTGCGTCAGGCGATCCTGTCCTGCCGCAGCGGCGGCGTGGTCTCGGTGATCGGCGTCTACGGAGGTCTGGTGGACAAGTTCCCCGCCGGCGCGTGGATGAACCGTGCGCTGACCCTGCGCACCGGGCAATGCCACGTGCAGCGCTACATGAGGCCGCTGCTGCAGCGCATCGAGCGCGGAGAGATCGACCCGACCCGGATCATCACCCACACCCTGCCGCTCGACCAGGCGGAGCGCGGCTTCGACATCTTCAAGAACAAGCAGGACGACTGCGAGAAGGTCGTCCTCAAACCCTGACGGCCACCCGACTCCTGTCCCAGCCGGTCGACGCAGATCTCGCGCATCGTCTTCTCGTGGACGCGGCGCGGCTGCCGGCCGGAGATCGCCGGTCCGCGGTTCAGCGGCCGTCGCCACCAACCTCCCCGGGGAGTTGCCGATGACCGACGAAGCACAGACGAGGGGGCAGGCGCCGGAGACGGGTCCGGAGCGCGGAGTCGTCACCGTCGGCCTCGTCGCGACGCCGCCCGACCACCCCGCACGGGTCTCCGAACGGCTCACGCGGGAGCTTCCCGGGCTGCTCGCCGCCCAGGTCGACCGGGACCTGCGCTGGGAGGTCCGCTCGGGGTGGGGTGCGGTCGCCCCTCGCCGCTACGGGGGTGCGGACGCGCTGCTCGACGACGTCGCCCGGCGCCGGGAGGGGTGCGGGTGGGACCTCGCTGTATGCCTGACCGACCTGCCCCTGCACGCCCAGCGGGTGCCGCTCGTCGCGCACTGCTCGGCGCGACGCCGGGTCGGTGTCGTCTCGCTGCCCGCGCTCGGACTCGGACAGCTGCGCGCGGGGCGTACCGCGGTCGCCGGCCTGGTCGAAGGCCTGCTCGCCGCCGACGAGCGGTCCGACCGACCGATGCCCGACCGGCAGGCGGCACGGATGGTGGAGGATGTCGCGCCCATCCACCGGTTCGTGGACGACGAGACCGACGACGGCGAGGTCGGGTTCGTCGCGTCCCGGGCGGCCGGGCGGCTGCGTCTGGCCGCCGGCATGGTCCGGGCGAACCGGCCCGGCCGGGCGCTGCTGGGGCTGTCCAAGCTCCTGGTGGGAGCGTTCGGGACGGCGGCCTTCTCGCTGGCCACCACCTCCATCTGGAAGATGGGCGACGCCCTCGACGGCCTGCGGCTGACGGTGATCATGCTGCTGTCCGTCACCGCCCTGGTCGGCTGGCTCGTGTTCACCCACCACCTTTGGGAGAAGCCGTCACCGGACACCCCTGCCGAGCTCGCCCGCCTGTTCAACCTGGGGACGGTGATCACGCTCGGCCTGGCGGCGGCGGTGTCGTACGCCGTGCTGTTCGTGGGGACCCTCGCCGCCGCGGCGATGCTGATCGACGCCTCCGTGCTCGAGCAGAACCTCGGGCACCCCGTCGGCCTGCCCGGCTACCTCACGCTGGCCTGGATCATCAGCTCCATGGCCACGGTCGGTGGCGCCATCGGGTCCGGGCTCGAGGACGAGGAGCACGTGCGTGCCGCGGCCTACGGCTACCACCCGACGCCGGGCGGGTGGCACGACGAGCAGCACGAGGAACCGGACGACCGCTGACCACCAGAGGTCGCAGGTCCGGATCCTGCCCCCGCTACCACCACGGAAGGCCCCGGGACGGTGTCCAGGGGCCTTCCGCATGCTCAGGGTCGTTCCTCCTGCAGGCGGGGCGGGCACGGCTCGCGGCCGTGCCGCAGCCGCCACCACACCGACGGGGTCGGACGGTCGAACGGGGCGACGACCCGGACCGCGGCCCAGTCCTCGTCGGCGAAGTAGGCCGCGCGGCATCTCCGCCACCGGTCGGCGACCTCGCGGAGCGCCTCGAGGGGCAGGGGAGGGCCGTGGAGGGACCGCTGGACGGCCGTCAGCCAGGGCAGCAGCTCGTGGCAGATCGGGTGGGGGACGTCGGCGTACGTGCACTCGTGGCGCAGCGCCGCGGCGTCGCACCCGATGCGGTAGGCCAGCTCCGCCTGGTCGGCGTCCGGGTGGCCGGGCCGCTGCTGGGCGCGGGTCGGCCTCGGGAACGGGGCCGTCACGACGACCCGGCCCGGTGCGGTCGGGGGACGAGGACGCCCGGTCGCGCCTCCTCGTCGGCGGCCCGCACGGCCTCGTCGACGAGCGCGTGGTCGGGGGAGAGGTGGCAGACCGGGTCGGTGCGGGCGGCGTCGCCGGTGAGCTGGAAGGCCTGGCAGCGGCAGCCCCCGAAGTCGATCTCCCGGCGGTCGCAGCTCCGGCAGGGATCCGGCATCCAGTCCGTCCCCCGGAACCGCTGGAACAGCGGCGAGTCCGTCCAGATGCGGACGAGGGAGTCCTCGCGCACGCTGGCGCGGGGGAGCGGCAGCGTCTGCGCGGCCGGGCAGGGCAGGGCGTCGCCGTTGGGCGCCACGGTGAGCTGGCGCGTGGCCCAGCCGCCCATGCAGGGCTTCGGGTAGCGCTCGTAGTAGTCGGGCAGGACGTAGACGACGTCCATCCGCCCCGCCAGGCGCCGGCTCGCGTCCCGGACGACCACCTCCGCGCGGTCGAGCTGGTCCCGCGTCGGCAGGAGCGCGGCCCGGTTGCGCCAGGCCCAGCCGTAGTACTGGGTGTTGGCCAGCTCGACGCGGTCGGCGCACAGGTCCTCGGCGAGCCCGACGATGTCGGCGAGCCCGTCGATGTTCTGCCGGTGCAGGACGACGTTGACCGTGAGCGGCCAGCCCAGCTCCTTCACCACCCGCGCCGCCTCGATCTTGCGGGCGTAGGAGGGCGTCCCGGCGATCCGGTCCGACACCGCCGGGTCCTCGGCCTGGATGCTGATCTGCACGTGGTCGAGGCCGGCCTCGCGCAGCTCCTCGGCGCGGCGCCGGGACAGCCCGACGGCGCTCGTCACCAGGTTCGTGTAGAGGCCCAGCTCGGTCGCCCGACGCACGAGGTCCACGAGGTCCCGCCGCAGGAGCGGCTCGCCCCCGGACAGGTGGCACTGCAGGACGCCCAGCTCACGGGCCTCCTCGAGCACCCGGAGCCACTCCGCCGTCGTCAGCTCGTCGCGGTAGCCGGCGAGGTCGATCGGGTTGGAGCAGTACGGGCAGGCGAGCGGGCAGCGGTAGGTGAGCTCGGCGAGCAGGCCGAAGGGCCTATCCATCGACGTCCTCCGGAGTCTCCGGGTCGATCACGGGGTCGATCACGACGCACCGGCGGTCGACGAGACCGGCGAGGAAGCGCTGCACGTCGCCCTCGGCCACCTGCGCGTAGCGCCGCCGCAGGTCCGCGACGATCTCCGCGACGGTCCGGTGGCCGTCGCACAGGCCGAGGATGTCCGCTCCGGTGCCGTTCAGCACGACCACGGCCTCGGGGCGCAGCAGGACGTGCCGCTCCCGCGCCCGGTCGTAGCTGAGCCGGACGTGCCGCGCGAGCCGGGGGCGTCCGTCGAGGGACACCACCCCGGCCACCGCGGATTCGGGTGAGGGCATCGCGTTCACTCCGGGTAGGCCCGGTCGACGGCGTCCATCAGGCTCCAGAGCACGTCGCACTTGAACGTCAGCGCGGCCACCGCGCGCTCCTGCTCCTCCGGGGTGCGGCAGTACTCGGTCACGACCTGCAGGGCGTGCTCGGAGTCCCGGGGCGCCTGGTGCAGCCGGTTCCGGAAGTAGGTCAGGCCCTCCCGGTCGATCCACGGGTAGTACCGCTCGAACGCGGCGAGGCGTTCGGCCATCAGGTCCGGCGCGAAGAGCTCGGTGAGCGACGACGCCACCGCGTCCACCCAGGGCTGTGTGCGGGCGAAGGTCACGTAGGCGTCGACGGCGAACCGCACCCCCGGGACCAGGTGCCGGTGGTCGAGCACCTCCTCGCGGGGCAGTCCGGCGGCCTCCGCCAGGCGCAGCCACGCCTCGATGCCGCCCTCGGTGCCCGTCGTGCCGTCGTGGTCGACGATGCGGCGGATCCACCGCCGCCGGACCTCCAGGACGGGGCAGTTGGCCAGGATCGCGGCGTCCTTGCGGGGGATGTTCTCCTGGTAGTAGAAGCGGTTCGCCACCCAGCCGCGGATCTGCCGGGGGCTCAGCAGGCCGGCGTTCATCCGGACGTGGAAGGGGTGCTGGTCGTGGTAGCGCTGCGACCGCGCACGCAGCGCGTCGACGAAGTCCTCCGTCGGCCCCGTCGGCCCCGTCGTCCCGGTCGTCCCGATCGTCTCGGCCGTCATGACACCCCTCTCAGACCTCGACCTCGAGGCCGTCCGTGGCGATCTCCATCCCGCGCTCCGCGACGGCCCTGCGCTCCGGCGAGTCGTCCAGGAGCACGGGGTTGCTGTTGTTGAGGTGGACGTAGAGCGTCCGTCCGACGGACAGCGCCGCGAGCTGCTCGAGGCTGCCGCCGGGGCCGTGCATCGGGACGTGCCCCATGTCGCGGGCGGTCTTCGTCGCGAGGCCCAGCCGGACCATCTCGTCGTCCGTCCAGCACGTGCCGTCGAGGAGCAGGCAGGCGCAGTCCTGCAGGTGCTCCCGCACCGCGCTCAGGTCCTGCACGCCCGGCAGGTACACCGCGGTCCGGCCGCTGCGGGTGTCGGTCAGCCGGTACCCGACGACGCGTCCCTCGGACCGCCCGGGACCGAAGCGGGCCGCCTTCCGGGTCGGGACGTCGAAGGCGCGGTAGGACAGCCCGTCCGCCAGGGCGACGTCGGCGCCCGGCACGACGGGACGCCAGTCGACGGGGCAGTAGCGCTCGAGTGTCCGCAGGATCGCGGATCCCTGGCACAGGGTCTCGCGCACCGCGGCCGTGGCGTGCAGCTCCAGCGCCCGTGCCTCGCGCAGCAGGAGCAGGCCGAGCGTGTGGTCGAGCTCGGCGTCGGTGAGCAGCACGGCCCGCAGCGGCGTCGCCCGGCCCGGGCGCGGGTGCAGGGCGGGGAAGGCCTCGATCTGCGCCCGGACGTCCGGCGAGGCGTTGAGCAGGAACCAGGACCGGCGGTCGGCGCTCACCGCGACCGACGACTGCGTGCGCGGCGTGCAGGGGCGCGTCCCGTCGCGCACGGCGCGGCACCCCGGGCAGTCGCAGTTCCATTGCGGGAACCCGCCACCGGCGGCCGCTCCGAGCACCCGCAGCCACATCCGCACACCTCGTCCCCGGACCGGGGAGGGCGCCGGACCCGCGGGCCCGGCGCCCTCCCCACCTCCTGTCAGTCGGTCTCCCACCGGGCGACGTACATCGTCACCTCGGGGGCGACCCCGATCTCGTCGAACTCCGGTGGCTCCCACACGGCGAGCTGGGACTCCATGGACTCACCTCCCCTCTGCGCGAACTGCGGGATCCGTGACGCCTCCTGCGATCAAGGGGCTACGGTCCGGGACGGCCTACTCCTCCGGGAGCGCGAAGGCGATCAGCGCGCTGCCGTGGCCGGCGCCGAGCATGCCGGGCAGGAAGCCCTCGGCCCAGCCGCCCCACCCGACCGGCACGACGACGTACTGCCGGCCGTCGACCATGTACGTGGACGGGCTGCTGTGGTGGCCGCTGCCGCACTGGAACTGCCAGAGCAGGTCGCCGGTGCGGGCGTCGAGCGCGTTGAACTCCCCGGTCGGTTCGCCGGCGAACACCAGGTCGCCGCCCGTGGCGAGCACCGACGCGCACATCGGGAGATCGTTGCGCCAACGCCACTTCTCCTCGCCGTTGGCGTCGAAGGCGCTGATCGAGCCCGCCATGTCCTCGATGTCCACCTGCACGCCCGCGCCCCAGTAGGGGATGCTCTCCTTGAACTCGCGGCGGCGGCGGGTGGCCGTCGCGCCGGTGTCCTGGACGGGCACGTAGAACAGCTCGGTCCGCGGGCTGTACGCCGCGTGCGTCCACTCCTTGGCGCCGGCCGGGCCGGGGTAGAAGTGGACCGGTTCACCCTCCTTGTCGGGGTACTTCGACGCCGTCACCTTGCCGTCGCGGGTGATGTTGCCCCAGTCGATCCGGTCGACGAACGGGGTGACCTGGACGAGCTGGCCGTTGGTGCGGTCGAGGACGAAGAAGTAGCCGTTCTTGTCGAAGTGCCCGAGCAGCTTGCGCCCCTCCGACTCGAACAGGATGCACTCCGCGATGCTGTCGTAGTCCCACACGTCGTGCGGGGTGCACTGGTAGTGCCAGCGAATCTGCCCGCTGTCCACGTCCACGGCGATGATGCTGTCCGTGTAGAGGTTGTCGCCCTCCCGGACCTCGCCGTCGAAGTCCGGCGCCGGGTTGCCCGTGCCCACGTACAGCAGGTTCGTCTCGGGGTCGAAGGTGCCGGTCAACCAGCAGTTGGCCCCGCCCCTCGCCCACGCCTGGCCGTCGGCGGGCCAGGTCTCGGAACCGGGCTCGCCCGGCTTGGGGATCGTGTAGCAGCGCCACACGTGGTCGCCGCTCTCGATGTCGAACGCGTCCAGGTGGCCGCGGACGCCGAACTCGCCGCCCGAGCTGCCCACGATGACCATGTTCTTGATCACCAGCGGCGCCACGGTCGCGCTCTCGCCGGCACGCACGTCGCCGTAGGTCCGGTCCCAGACCCGCTTGCCGTTCGTGGCGTCGAGCGCGAGCACGTGGGCGTTCGCCGTGACGAAGAAGACCTTGCCCTGGGCCACGGCGACCCCGCGGTTGACGTTCCCGCAGCACAGCGACACGTCGAACGGGACGGCGTGCTTGTAGCGCCAGATCTCCACGCCCGTCTTCGCGTCGAGGGCCCACATCCAGCCGTCCCAGCCGGACACGAACATGATCCCGTCGACGACGAGCGGGGTGGCCTCGAACGAGTAGGTGGACGCGCCCGCGATCAGGCCGGTGGTACCGGCCTGGAAGACCCACGCCGGGGTCAGCCGCTTGACGTTCTCGGTGTTGATCTGGTCCAGCGGGCTGTACCGCTGGCCGTCGTAGGCGCCGTAGTAGGTGAGCCAGTTCTGCGGCTCCGAGCGGGCCTCGAGGATGCGCTCGTAGGTGACGTCGGAGGTGACGTTCGGGGCGGTGTCCGCGCCCGGGGTCTTGTAGTTCAGAGTGCCCTGGTCGATGGCCTCGCCGGCGTCGACGTACTCGACGGTCATGGTCTGCTCCTTCCTACGGCCGCGGCTGGTCGGGTCGGTCGAGGCGCGCCTCGGGCGGGACGTCGCCCAGCACGACGATGGCGCCGGTCAGACCCCGGCCCTCGTCGTTCCCGGTCGGCGAGCTGAACCAGTAGTAGCCGGGCCCGTCGAGATTGAGCCTGGCCCGGCCGCGGGAATGGTTCACCAACCAGATGAACTTCCGGTCGCCATTGCTGGGGAACAGCGCACAATGCGTGTTGAGGTCGTCGTTGAAGATCTCGATCTCGAGGTCGCCGCCGTGCGGCATGACGATGACCGACGGATCCCAGGCGATCTCGTCGGGGTTGATCCGGAGCCGGGCGTGCATCGTGCCGTCCTCGCGCTCCGTGGCCTGCTCGACGTTGCCGGTCGCGAGCACGCGGCCGATGGGTCCCTTGTTCTGGGCGTCCAACCCCAGCTTGTGCAGCAGATCCGCCCTGTCGTGGGCGCTGGTCGTCGTCATCGGCTCCGCCTCCTGGTCCGCGACTCCACGTGTCATCCGGTCGCGCCCGATTGCCCGCCGGCCGGGGACCGCCGTGCGTGCGCCGGGTTCCGGGCACGACGGCGAGCCCGGTGCACGGGCTTCGGTCGCTGTAGGTCGTTCTCGAAAGCCGTCCGAGGAATTGCCCGACGAACGACGGGAACGGTGTCACCGACGGAGACGGGACCCCGCCCCAATTCGTTCGCCGGAGGAGGGGAACGTTACGCGCGTCACAACTTCAGCGGCAAGGTCAGGTACTGATTCGCGCGGACGGTCGCCGCTCGTCCGCCGGGAGCTACCGTTCCTTCCCGATCCGGTGCCGCCGGAAGATCGCTGCCGTGCACCGGTCCGAATCCGCTCAGATTCCCAGAGCCCGCCGCACGGCCGGGGCGTTCCGCCGGGACACCGGGACACGGTCTCGCGCCCTGTTGTCCAGGACCAGCGACAGCTCGCCCTTGCCCCCGCGGTCGACCTCCCGGACCCGGCCGAGGTTGACCACGAACCGGCGGTGCACCCGGAGGAACCCGGCGTCGGCCAGCTCGTCGTCGAGCCGCTCCAGGCCGGTGGAGGCGGCCCGCAGGCGTCCCTCGTCCGTCGAGAGCCAGACGTCGTTGCCGTCCGCCTCGGCGAGGTAGACCTCGGACGGGCGCAGCAGGACCAGCCGGTTCTCCCGCAGCGCGACGAGCCGCCGCGGCTGCATCCGCGGCCGGGCCGGCCCGTCGGCGTCGGCCAGCAGCTCCCCGTCGAGGGTGCCGAACGCGAGCAGGCTGCCGACCATTCGCCCGGACACGAACACGGGGCGCACGGTGACCGGCGTGGGCTCCTCCGCGAGGTGGGTGAAGACCTGGGTCGAGCCGACCCAGTCCCGGTTGTGGTCGGCCTGCCGGTAGGCGTACCGGGCGATCCCGATCAGGTCGGGCAGCCCGGGGTTCCAGCGCACCGTCGGGTCGATCGCGGGGGTCGAGGCCGGGACGCCCATCAGCACGCTCGCCCGCTCGTCGGCGATCACCACCTTGCCGGCCGTGTCGATCGCGGCGTGCCCGGCGCCGGGACGGGCCCGGGCCTGGGTGTAGGCCGCGACCAGCGCGGTTCCGCTGTCCCGGGCGCGGCTGCGCAGGGTCCGCCGGGTGGTGGCGACGGCCTGCGAGAGCCAGGCGCCCGTCGACTCGGGGAGCGCGGTGCGCCAGCAGGAGATGTTGACGACCGCGATCGGGTCCTGCGTCACGACGTCGCGCACGGCGATCCCCGCGCACACCCAGTTGTGGAAGGCCTGGCACCAGTGCTCGGCGCCCCGGACCAGGACCGGGCCGTGGGCCTCCAGCGCGGTGCCCATGCCGTTCGTGCCCGCGGCGCACTCCGACCAGCAGAACCAGGGCGCGAGGTTGGAGCCCGACGCCCGGTTCAGCGTGGCGTGGTTGCCCCACGCGGCGAGGATCCGGCCGGTGGCGTCGGTGACCGTCACGATGCCGCTGAGGTTGTCGACGTCCTGGGCCACGGACGCGGCGAGGCCGCCCAGCTCGGTGAACACGACGTCGTGCTCGAGCGTGTGGTCGATCTGCTCGACCGCGACCGGGGCGGCGCGCAGGTAGGGGTCGACGCGGTACCGCTCCCGGCAGCGGTGCCACGACACCACCACCTCGGGGCGCACCCCGGACACGCTGTCCTCGCCCTGCACGAACTTCTCCCACGCCGCGTACACGGTTTCCCGGTACGGGGTCGCCGTCGTGGGGCCGAGTCGGTGTACGTCGGTCATGGTGGAGAACCGCCTTTGGTCCGCCACGCCGGGACGGCGGTGACCCGGCCCGCGCAGGTCGACGTCAGGTGTGCCGGCAGCGGACCGGGCACTGCCGTGCGTGGTGCCTTCGTTGGCCACTCGTCGTCAGCAATGCCAGGACGTGGGCCCACTGTAGGGACCGGAGGCGGGCCGCGTCACCCGAGCGCGACGCAGATGCCTCCGGTGTCGTAGTCAGCCCGTGCGCTCGCCGGTGGGACTCGCCGGTGGGAGCGGTGCCGGGCAGCGTGAGCGCGCGCACGGCGACCGCCGAGTCGGCGCTGAGCGGGTCGCCGTGGCGGTGCACCACCTTCCAGTTGCCGTCCTCGCGCCGGAAGATCGTCGTGACGCGGAGTACGTACGGCCGGGGCTCGGCACCGCCGATCGACGCCGTGGTGTGCTCGAGGGCGACCGTGTAGGCGAGGTCGCCGCGGGCCTCGGCGGCGAGGATCTCGTTCTCGTAGGCCGGGCAGTGGGAGAACTGTCCGCCCAGGGCCTCGCCGTCACGGTGCCACCCCTCCACGGCAGCTCAGGGTCGTCAGGCCGGGCTGCGAGTATGGCCCTCGGTCCTGTCACCGTCGAGCGGCCGCCCCCTTGGACGAGCGCACGTCGGAGGGCCCGCCGGGAGACTGTCCCCGGCGGGTCTCCGAGGTCCGTGCGTCCGTGGCCCGCGGGCTGGGACCACGCGGGTATCAGGCGAGGTCGTAGCGGTCCGCGTCCATGACCTTGGTCCAGGCGGCGACGAAGTCCCGCACGAACTTCTCCTTCGCGTCGTCGCCGGCGTAGACCTCGGCGACGGCCCGCAGCTCGGAGTTCGAGCCGAAGACGAGGTCGGCGCGGGTGCCGGTCCACCTGACGTCGCCGCCCGAGCGCGGCCGGGCCTCGAAGAGGTTGTCGTCGCCGGCCACCGACGTCCACTCGACGTCCATGTCGAGCAGGTTCGTGAAGAAGTCGGTGGTCAGCGTGCCGACCCGGTCGGTGAACACGCCGGCCCTCGAGCCGCCGGTGTTCGCCCCGAGCACCCGCAGGCCGCCGACCAGCACCGTCATCTCGGGCGCGCTCAGGCCGAGCAGGTTGGCCCGGTCGACGAGCAGGTACTCGGCCGGCAGGCGGTGCCCCTTGCCGCGGTGGTTGCGGAAGCCGTCGTGCGTGGGCTCCAGGTGCGAGAAGGACTCGACGTCCGTCATCTCCTGGGTCGCGTCGGTCCGGCCCGGGGTGAAGGGGACCTCGACCGGGGTGCCGGCGTCCTCGGCGGCCTTCTCGACCGCGGCGACGCCGCCGAGCACCACGAGGTCGGCGAAGGACACCTGCCGGTCGAACGAGGCCTGCACACCCTCCAGCGCGCGGACGACCTGGGCGAGCCCGTCCGGGTCGTTGACCTCCCAGCCGCGCTGCGGCTCCAGGCGGATGCGACCGCCGTTGGCGCCGCCGCGCTTGTCGCTGATCCGGAACGAGGACGCGGCGGCCCAGGCGGCGGACACCAGCTGGGAGACCGACAGCCCCGTCGCGAGGATCCTCTCCTTGAGGGTGGCGACGTCGTCGGCGGACAGCGTGTAGTCGCCGCGGGCCGGGACCGGGTCCTGCCAGAGCAGCTCCTCCTGCGGCACCAGCGGGCCGAGGTAGCGCTGGATCGGGCCCATGTCGCGGTGGGTCAGCTTGTACCAGGCGCGGGCGAACGCGTCGGCGAACTCCTCGGGGTTCTCGTGGAACCGGCGGGAGATCGGCCCGTAGACCGGGTCGAACCGCAGCGCGAGGTCCGTGGTCAGCATGGTGACCGGGCGGTTGAGCTCCCCGGTCTCCGGGTCCGGGATCCTGCCGTCCCCGGACCCGTCCTTCGCCACCCACTGCCAGGCGCCGGCGGGGCTCTTCGTCAGCTCGTACTCGTAGCCGAACAGGTTGTCGAAGAAGCCGTTGTCCCACCGCGTCGGGCTGGAGGTCCAGGTGACCTCGAGGCCGGAGGTGATGGTGTCGCGGCCCTTGCCCGTGCCGAAGCCCTGCTTCCAGCCCAGGCCCTGCTCCTCGATGGGGGCGCCCTCGGGCTCCGCCCCGACGTACCTGTCCGGGTCGGCGGCGCCGTGCGTCTTGCCGAAGGTGTGTCCGCCGGCGATGAGGGCGACGGTCTCCTCGTCGTTCATCGCCATCCGGCCGAAGGTCTCGCGGATGTCGCGGGCCGCGGCCACCGGGTCCGGCTCGGCGTTCGGGCCCTCCGGGTTGACGTAGATCAGGCCCATCTGCACGGCGCCGAGCGGGCGCTCGAGCTCGCGGTCGCCGGTGTAGCGCTCGTCGCCGAGCCAGGTGCGCTCCGGGCCCCAGTAGACGTCCTCGTCCGGCTCCCAGACGTCCGCGCGGCCGCCGGCGAAGCCGAAGGTCCTCAGGCCCATGGTCTCCAGGGCCCGGTTCCCGGTGAAGATCATGAGGTCGGCCCAGGACACCTTCCTGCCCCACTTCTTCTTGACCGGCCAGAGCAGGCGGCGGGCCTTGTCCAGGTTGCCGTTGTCGGGCCAGCTGTTGAGCGGCGCGAAGCGCTGCATGCCCGCGCCCGCGCCGCCGCGGCCGTCCTCGACCCGGTACGTGCCGGCGCTGTGCCACGCCATGCGGATCATGAACGGCCCGTAGTTCCCGAAGTCCGCCGGCCACCAGTCCTTCGAGTCGGTGAGGACGGCGTCGACGTCGCGGGCCAGCTCGTCCAGGTCGACGGTCGCGAACTCCGCGGCGTAGTCGAAGTCCGGGTCCATCGGGTTGGCGGCGGGCGCGTGCTTGCGCAGGATCTTCAGGTTGAGCTGGTTCGGCCACCAGTCGGTGTTGGCGGCGCCCTCGGTCGGGTGCCCGAGGCGACCGGCGTGCACCGGGCAGCCGCCGGCCTCGTCCGTCTGCATCTGCTTCTCGACCGTGGTGTGGTCGTCGGACAGCGACACGTCGATCCTCCTGCGCTCGGGGGAGTGTGGTGGGCGGTGGTGGGCGCCGGGAGTCTGGCGCACTCCTCTGGAACGCATCAAGAACGTGTCGCAGTCTGAGACCACCCGCGGGTCTGGCTCGCGCGGGCGGTGCTCCGGCATGCTGCCGACGTCCCGGTACGGGCCGGGACCCGGAGGAGAGGGCAGTGCGGCGATGGGCGAGCGGCAACGGGCGGACAAGGACCTGATCCGCGCGGCGTTCGACGAGTGGGCGGCCGGGACGGGCGGGCCCTTCGCCCTGCTCGCCGACGACGCGACCTGGACGATCACCGGCAACAGCCCGGTCTCGCGCACCTACCGGAGCCGGCAGGAGTTCCTGGACGTGGTCATCGACCCGTTCAACGCCCGGATGTCCGAGCGGCTGGTGCCGAGCGTGCGCGGGCTGTTCGCCGACGGGGACTGGGTGATCGCCCTGTTCGACGCGCACGCCACCGCGCGCGACGGCACGCCCTACGACAACACCTACAGCTGGTACCTGCGGCTGGCGGGGGAGGGCGGGGACAGGCGGATCGTCGAGGCGATCGCCTTCTTCGACACGATCGAGTTCACCGACTTCTGGAAGCGGGTCGACCCGGCCTGACCCCGCCGGCCGTCACGCCATGCCCGACGCGGCGAGCGGGTCGTACCCCGGCGTGCGCAGGAGGGCCTGCAGCTGCCGGCGGCGGACGCCGGTGTTCGACCCCTCGATCACCGGGTAGGCAAGGGCCTCGTTCAGGTACCGGAGCAGCGGGAACGCGGTGTCGTACGCCGAGACGCCGACGACCTTGACCAGCTCGGTGATCACGTCGACGGCCGTCTCGGAGCCGAACACCTTCGCGTGCAACGCCCACTCCGGACCGTGCGGGTCCCCGCCGAGCGCGGCGTCGAGGGCCCGCCAGGACAGCAGCCGGACGGCCTCGATCCGCCCCTTGGCGTCGGCCAGCACGTCCGCGACGGACTGGTGCTCGACGATCGGCACGGCCCCGCCGCGCTTCTCGGTCGTGGCGAAGCGCAGGGCCACCTCGAACGCTCGGCGCATCGCCGCGACGGCGAAGGTGCCGATGGACGCCCCGCTGCCGACGAAGGCGTTGCGGCACAGCTCCACCCCCTGGCCCTCCCGCCCGAGCAGGTTCGCGCGGGGGACCCGGACGTCGACGAGCCGGACGGTCGCGGTGAGGCAGCCCCGCAGGGCGGGCAGGTCGTGGTACTCCTCCACCTCGAGGTGGCCGGCCAGGTGCTCCCGCTCGGCGACGACCAGGGAGACCCCGCCGGGCGCGCGGCAGACGATCGTCATGAGGTCGGGGCCGTCGCCGTCCCAGCCCGGCAGGTGCGACGCCCACGCCTTGTGCCCGTTGATCACGTAGTGGTCCCCGTCGGGGACGGCGGTGGTGCGCGTTCCCTCGGCGGGCGGCGGCGCGTCGAAGTTGGCGCTGCCGCCCGGCTCCGAGTAGGCCATCGCGGCCAGCGGCGCGCCCGCGTCCGCGAGGAACGGGGCCACGAAGCGCGCGATCTGCCCGGGGGTGCCGACCTCGTAGACGGGTACGAGCGCGATCAGCGGACCGGCCATCGAGATCACGAAGTCCGGGCTGTGGGCCGCCCACTCCTCGATCAGGATCGCCGCGTCGACGCCGCCGCCGGCGGCGCCGCCGAAGGGCACGGGGATCAGGCCCTTGAGGAAGCCGGCGGCGACGGCCTTCTCGAAGGCGGGGCGGGCCAGCGCGGCCCGGCGGACCGGGTCCGGTTCGGTGCGGACGGTCTCGGCCAGGTCGCGCAGGTTCGCCTCGGCGAACTCCCGCGCGGCGCGCTTGAGCCCGACCTGCTCGGGGGACAGGGAGAAGGAGACGGACACCGGGACCTCCGTCGTCGGTGCCGGACGACGCCCGGCGCGGAGCCCCAGGCTCCCGAAGCCCGGGCCGGTGGTCTCGTCAGTTCGTGCGCGGGAGCCGTGCAGTTCGTGCAGCCTCGCGCAGCTCCCTGGGCGCGCAGCCGTGGGCGCGGCGGAAGGCCCGGCTGAACGAGGCCGGGTCGACGAAGCCCACCGAGGCGCCGATCTCGGTGACGGTCCGGGTGTCGGCGGGGTCGCCGAGCAGCGCGGCGGCCCGCTCGAGGCGCAGCCGCCGGACGGTGGCGGCGAAGGTCCCGTCGGTGCCGGCGAAGGCGGCGTGCAGGGTGCGCGGGGAGACCGCGAACCTGCGGCAGACGGTGGTCACGGACAACGCGGGGTCGCCCAGCCGGGCGCGGACGTACCGGAGGACCGCGGCCCGCAGCAGCGCGGCGGGCGGGGCCCGGTGCTCGGGCGCAGCCGCGGCGGAGAGGGCCGCCGCGAGGGCGTGCTCCAGCTCGCCGGCGACCGGGCCGGCGTCGTCGACCTCCCAGAGTGCGCCGATCATGGCGCTCACGACCCCGCCCACGCCCCGGCCGTCCCACCGCCCGCCGAGCCGGGGCCGCAGCCGGCGACCGTCGAGCAGCTCGTGGGGGAGGCGGTAGGAGACCATCCGCCAGGGCGCGTCGAAGTCGAACCGGTAGGGCGCGGTGGTGTCGACCACGGTGAACTCACCGGGCCCGACGACCGCGTCCGCGAGGGCCTGCCGGACCCGGCACCGGCCCGCGACCTGCAGGTTCAGGAAGTAGTAGGCGCCGTCCGTGCGGGCGACCTCGGCCGGCCCGTGCAGGGTCGCCTGCGGCTGGGAGGCGATGTGCGCGCGCACGACCTGCCGCAGCGGCCGCGTCTCCACGCGGGCGGCGAAGCCCGGGCCGGCGTCGGCCTCCCGGCGCGGGGTCAGGGGCACGAAGGCCCGGCAGATGACCTCGTGCCAGTACCCGAACTGTTCGCGCTCGGGCCGGGCGGCGACGTCCCAGACCGGCATCCGCCGACCTCCCCGCGGCCGTGGGCAGCGGTGTCGCCGCCCACGGGGCATGGTCGCCGCGGCGTCGGCGCCGGTCAACCGCCCGGGATCAGGAGTCCTCGTGAACCGTGATCGCCGCGGCGGGGCAGACGTCGGCGGCCTCGCGGACCGCGGTGTGCAGGGCGGCCTCGGGCGCGGCCTCGAGCAGCACGACGATCCCGTCGTCCTCGCGCTGGTCGAACACGTCCGGCGCGAGCATCACGCACTGGCCGGCGCCGCAGCAGCGGTCCTCGTCGACGGTCACCTTCATGCTCGGTCTCCTTCCGTGCGGGCGGGTGCGGCCGGGGCGAGCCAGAGGCCGACGAGCGCGTCGACCAGGCCCGTGGCGGTCGCGTCCCAGGTGGTCCGGGGGGTGGGCGCGTCCTCGGCGAGGGCCCGCTCGCGTTCGGCGCACACGTGCACCATCAGCAGGCGGGTCATGTCGCCGCGCTCGAGGCGGACCTCGGCGGGCAGGTCGGGCAGGCAGCGGTTGAGCCCCTCGATCGTCGCGAGCAGCGCCGGCGAGCCCAGCGACTCCTGCGTGACGATCTCGCGGTAGGCGGGCTCGGTGGTGAGCTGGGCGTGGAACCGGGCGAACCAGGTGGGCGCGCCGAGGGCGTCGAGGTACCCGGTGAACGGACGGACCAGGCAGCCGACCCAGTCCCGCGCCTCGGACGACCCCTCGGTGGCGGCGAGGGCCTCGGCCCGCAGGCCCTCGATCCGTGAGGTGTGCCGGCGCACCACGGCCCGGACCAGGTCCTCCTTGGCGCCGAAGTGGTAGCCGACGACGGCGGTGTTGCCCTGCCCGGCCGCCTCGCCGATCTGCCGGTTCGACACCGCCAGCACCCCGCGCTCGGCGAAGAGCCGCTCGGCGGCGTCGAGGATGAGCGCCCGGGTGGCCTCGGCGCGGCTCGTCCGGGGCGAGGTCACGGCGTCACCGTCGCGGTCACCAGCGCACCGGCAGCTCGCGGAGCCCGCCCACGGCCAGGCCCTCGACCCGCTGCAGCTCCTCGACCGGGACGGCGAGCTCGAGCCCGGGCAGCCGGCGCAGCAGCACCTCGAGGGTGACCTGCAGCTCGGTCCGGGCGAGCGCCTGACCGAGGCAGGAGTGCGGGCCGGAGCCGAAGCTCAGGTGCGGGTTGGGGGAGCGGGTCAGGTCCATCTCCTCCGCGCCCTCGAACGCCCGCGCGTCGCGGTTCGCCGCGCCCATGCTGCACATGACGGTGGTGCCGGCCGGCAGCGCGGCGCTCGCCAGCTCGACGTCCTCGGCGATGTAGCGGGGCATGCCGATGCCGGGGTTGGCGTCGAAGCGCAGCGACTCCTCGACGGCGGTGCGCACCAGCGACGGGTCGGCGAGCAGCTGCTCCCAGCGGCTGCGGTCCGCGAGCAGCATCGCGACCATCTTGCTGATCATGTTGGCGGTGGTCTCGTGCCCGGCGACGAGCAGGCCCTGGCCGGTGCCGACGAGCTGCGCGTCCGTCAGCAGGGTGCCGTCCGCCATGGGCTCGGTGGTCAGCTCGCTGAGCAGGTCGTCGCCGGGCTGCGCGCGCTTGGCCCGGACGTGCGCCTGCATGTAGCCGAGGAACTCGGTCTGCGCCGCGACGATCTCCTCCCGGGTGTAGCGGGTGAGGTTGAGCAGCGTGTCCGACCAGTGGGAGAACTTGTCGCGGTCCGAGTCCGGCACGCCGAGCATGGTGCAGATGACCCAGACGGGCAGCGGGAAGCCGAGCGCCGCCTTGAGGTCCGCCGGCTGACCGTGGGCCTGCATGTCGTCGATCAGCGAGTCGGCCATGGCCTCGATCCGCGGCCGGAGCGCCGCCATCCGCCTGGCGGTGAACCAGCGCATGACCAGCCGCCGCCACTGCTGGTGGGCCGGGCCGGTCTGCGGGAGCACGCTCGCCATGTCGCTGTCGAACACGCCGCCGGAGTCCGAGATCCGCGCGCCCTGCCCGCCGCCGACGCGGGGGAAGCGAGGATCGGAGAGCACCTGCTTGACGTCGTCGTAGCGGGTGAGCAGCTGCGCGTGGTCACCGCTGGGCAGGGTCACCGTGGCGACGGGGCAGCGGTCGCGCAGCTCGGCCCACTCCTGCGGCGGGTCGAGCGGGTCGGGTGCGGGCAGCGGGTAGTGCAGCTCGCCGGAGTCGGGGAGGGTCACGGCGGTCCTTCCGGTGGTGGGCGGTCGGGCTCGGTCCTCCCCACTCTAAATCAACCGCTTGATTTGGTTCACCACGGCGAAGGTCACGCCCGGAGCGGGAACCCCGGCGCGCGGGGTTCCCTCGGTCGGTCGTCAGCCGTCCGGCGTCAGTCGAACAGGTCCGGGTCGGTCCGGACGATCTCGTCCCACAGCGGCTGGAAGGCGAACCAGCCCGCGTACGGGCTGCCGGTCTGCTCGCGGGTGAAGCGCGCGTTCGCGGGGTCGACCAGCGTCGGCGTGCCGGCGGCCTCGGCCAGCAGCTGGGCCTGGCAGTTGCGCTCGGTGCTGACGAACCACCACGCGGCCTCGGCGACGGTGTGCCCGACGGTGAAGATCCCGTGGTTGCGGTGGAAGCACATGGCGTTGTCGCCGAGGCCCGCGGCCAGCAGCCGGCCCGCCTCCTCGTCCACGACGACGGCGCCCGCCCCCTCGGTGACCACCGTGTGGTTCTCGTAGAGCGCGCAGGCGTCCTGCGTGATGGGGTCGAGCGGGCGGCCGAGCGAGGACCAGGCCTTGCCGTACACCGAGTGGGCGTGGCAGGCCGCGACCACGTCCGGCCTGGCCTTGTGCACCGCCGAGTGGATCACGAACCCGGCCCGGTTCACCGGCTTGTTCCCGTACCGCACGGTCCCGCCGTGGTCGACCAGGATCAGGTCGGAGACGCGGATGTGCCGGAAGGACATGCCGAAGGGGTTCACCCAGAACATGTCCTCGTGCTCCGGGTCGCGCACGGTGATGTGCCCGGCGACGCCCTCCCCGAAGCCGAACCGGCCGAAGATCCGGAACGCGCCGGCGAGCTGCTGCTTGCGGTGCAGCCGCTCCTCCTCGACGGTCGCGAACACGGGTGGGCGCGGCAGGGAGATGCCCTGCTGGGTGGGCTCGAAGGAGGGCATCCCGCCGTCGGAGGTGGACGGGGAGGTGGGTGCGGACGTCGTCGGTGCAGCCATCCTCCGACGGTGCGCTCCGCCGCCCCGGCCCGTCAACGGCTGCCCCGGCGGTTTCGACGGCGGTTCCGACGGCAGGTCGACGGCACCGCCGGGAGCGGGGCGCGGCGCTTCCGTCGGCTCCCGCGCCGGCCGTGCGGGACCGGACCGTTAGGGTCGCGGCCGTGAGCAGCGCGGTCGTGGTCGGCAGCGGGCCCAACGGGCTCACCGCGGCGGCGCTGCTGGCGCGCGCGGGCGTCGAGGTCACCGTCCTGGAGGCGGCCGCGGAGATCGGCGGCGGCACCCGCACGAGCGAGGCGATCCTGCCCGGCCTGCTGCACGACCACTGCTCGGCCGTGCACCCGATGGCCGTCGGCTCCCCGGCCCTGCAGGACCTGCAGCTGGAGAAGTACGGCCTCGAGTGGCGACGGCCGGAGATCGACTGCGTGCACCCGCTGGACGACGGCACGGCCGGCGTGCTGCACCGCTCGGTCGAGGAGACGGCCCGGGCCCTGGGCCGCGACGGCCGCAGGTGGGCAGCGCTGCTCGCCCGGCCCGCCACCCGCTACGACGCGCTCGCCGAGGACGTCCTCGGTCCGCTGCTGCGGCTCCCGGCGCACCCCCTCGACCTCGCCCGGTTCGGCCTGCCGACACTGCTGCCGGCGGCCGTCCTGGCCCGCGCCTTCGCCACGCCGCAGGCGCGGGCGCTGTTCGCCGGGGTCGCCGCGCACGCGTTCCACCCGCTGGAGCGGCCGCTGACCTCGGCGATCGGCCTGGGCATCCTCACCGCGGGGCACCGGCACGGCTGGGCCGTCGCGGCCGGCGGCTCCCGCGCGATCTCGGACGCGCTCGCCGCGGTGCTGGCCGAGCACGGCGGGCGGATCGAGACCGGGGTCCGGGTGAGCTCGGCGCGCGGCCTGCCGCCGGCCGACGTCGTGCTGTTCGACCTGGCTCCCGCCGCGGTCGCCGGGATCCTGGGCGACCGGCTGCCCGGCCGGGTCGCCCGGGCGTACCGGCGTTTCCGGCACGGGCCGGGCGCGTTCAAGGTCGACTTCGCGGTGGAGGGCGGGGTCCCCTGGCGGAACCCGGCGGCGGCGCGGGCGGGCACCGTGCACCTGGGCGGACCGCTCGAGGAGGTCGCGGCCGGCGAGCGCGAGATCCACGCCGGCCGGCTGCCGGAGCGCCCGTTCGTGCTGGTCGGGCAGCAGTACCTCGCCGACCCGGACCGGTCGGTGGGCAACGTCCACCCCGTGTGGGCGTACGCGCACGTCCCGCACGGGTTCGCGGGCGACGCGACGGAGGCGATCACGGCCCAGCTCGAGCGGTTCGCGCCCGGCTTCCGCGAGCGCGTCGTCGGCACGGCGGTGCGGACCACGACCGAGCTCGCCCGCTACAACCCGAACTTCGTCGGCGGTGACATCGTCACCGGGTCGACCCACGCCCGACGGCTGCTGCTCGGCCCGCGCGCCACGCTCACCCCCTACGACACCGGCGTGCCCGGTGTCTACCTCTGCTCCGCCGCGACCCCGCCGGGCGCCGGGGCCCACGGCATGTGCGGGGCGCACGCCGCGGAGCGGGCGCTGCGCCACCTGGGCCGGTAGCGGGATCGGACGGTCCGGACGGACGACGCCGATCGGGCGGGAAGGACGGATCACCGCGGAGCGTGCGCCGCCGACCGCAACGCCGGCCTCCGCTGTCGATCCGGCGCGGAGGCCGGAACTACGGTTTCCCGATGAACCGAGTTCTGGCGTCCCGGCTGCTCCTGGGGCTGCTGGCCGTCCAGGTCGTGGTGCCGGCCGTGTCGCTCGCGACCACCTCGACCCCGCGGCACTACGCCTGGAGCATGTTCGTCGAGTCCTCGACGGACTACCGCTACGTCGGCGAGACGGCGGACGGCACGCACGTCGAGCTCGACCCGGCCGAGGTCGGCCGCCCATGGTCGTCGGTGCACTACGGGCCGCAGACGCCGCAGCGGCTGTGCGCGCGGCACCCCGAGCTCAGCTCGGTGACCCGCTTCTACGACGCCGAGCAGGAGAGCGTGCAGCCGTGCGGATGATCCCCGAGACCGTGCCGGCCCGGCCGCTGGCCGCGTACCGGATCGTGCTGGGCCTGGTCGCCGTCGTGCGCGCCCTCGCCCTCACCGCCAACCCGTACCTGGGCAACCGCCCGCACCCGCTCTACCCGTTCCTGCCGGCGCTGCCGACGCCGGTCTGGACGGCCGTGGGGCTGGTGATGCTGGCCGCCGCCGTCTTCGTCGTGCTGGGGGTACGGGCGCGGCCGGCGGCGGCGACCGTCGGGATCTGCGTGCTCGTGCTGATGTGGGGCGCGGGGTACTACGGCAACGGGGCCTTCCTGCTGGCCACGATGTCGATCCTGATCTCCTTCACGCGCTGCGACGCCGACCTCGCCCTGCGCCCCCGCCGGTACGCCGACGGCGTGTGGGCCCCGCCCGTGTACCTGATGCGGGCGCAGATCACGATCGTCTACTTCTACGCCGCCCTCGGGAAGCTCAGCCTCGACTTCCTGTCCGGCAACGGGCTGGCGTCGTGGGGGGTCGACTCCTTCCTCGCGCCGCGGTTCCTGCTGGTCCTGCCGGTGCTGGCGACGATGGCGGTGGGCGCGGTCGCGACGGAGCTGTTCGTCGCGGTGGCGCTGTGGTTCCGGCGCACGCGGCCCGTCGCGATCGCGCTGGGGCTCCTGCTGCACCTGTGCATGATCGGGTGGATCAGCGACAGCCTGATCGCGGTCGTCGAGCTGACCTGCTTCGCGGCCACCACGACCGGGGCCTACCTGCTCTTCGTCGACCGCCTGCCCCACTTCGTGGAGCGGCGGATCCCGACGGACCGCGAGGCCGCCCGCGCGTGAGGCGTTAACGCCCGCACCCGCTCCCGACGAGGACCCGCCGTGGGCGCGGGGCGGGACGAGGTCGGCGGGGTGCGCTGGTACCTCGCCCTGCTCGTGCGCGTGACCGCCCTCGTGCTGACGGCGGTCGTCGTGCACCTCGCGGGCGTCGCCGCGTGGGACGACCACGTCCTCGGGCTGCGCGGCGAGCCCGACCGGGCCACCGTGGTCGCCGTCCGGCACACGCCGCCGGGCCGGGCGGACCGGGCCGAGGTCGACACCGAGAGGTTCGGCGGGACGGCCTGGGTCACCACCCCGCGGAAGGACCTGCGGACCGGCGAGACGGTGGACGTGATCGTCGACCCCCGGGACCCGGCGCGGGCGGAGCTGGCCGGCGACGGGTGGCCCTGGCGACAGATCGTGATCCCGCTGACGGGGCTGCCGCTGATCGCCGTGTTCCTGTGGCGCTGGGGCCGCTGGCGCGGTCCCGGGCCCGCCGCGGAGGACGACGAGCCGGTCCGGGGCGGCGCGACCTGACCGGCGACGACGCTCAGGCGCCCTCGAGGTACCGCTTCGCGAGGCCGCCCAGGGTCTCCTCGAACTCCGCCACGGTGCGCCGGATGATCTCCGCGACGGGCTCGACCCGGTCGATCCGGCCCGCCACCTGGCCCAGCTGGGCGAGGCTCGCGTTGAGGTCACCGTCCCGGTAGAGCCCGTGGATGGTGCCGAGCAGCGCCATCGGGTCGCCCTCGGTGGCGATCTCGAAGGGCGCGGTCGCCTCGGTGCGCAGCACCCGGACCTGCTTGCCGTTGTGCTTGTTGATCAGCATGGTGTCGGTCTCGGCGGCCCCCACCACGGCGTCCTTCATGTTCCGGTGCACCGGCGACTCCTCGGTGGCCACCATCCGCGTGCCCATCTGCACGCCCTCCGCGCCGAGGGCGAAGGCGGCGGCCATCGATCGGCCGTCGGCGATCCCGCCCGCGGCCACGATCGGCACCCCGACCTGGGCGGCCACCAGCGGGAGCAGCACCATCGACGACACCTCGCGCGGCGCCTTGAACCCGGCGCCCTCGCTGCCCTCGACGACCAGCCCGTCGACCCCGGCCTCGACCGCCTTCTGCGCCCCGCGCAGGGACGGGACGACGTGGAAGACGGTCAGGCCCGCCTCCTTCAGTCGCGGGGTGTGGGCGGTGGGGGAGCCCGCCGACGTCGTCACGAAGCGGACGCCCTCCTCCACGATCATGTCGACGATCGCCGGGTCCTTGACGAACGCCAGCGGGAGGTTGACGCCGAAGGGCCGGTCCGTGAGGTCGCGGGTGCGGCGGATGTCCTCGCGCACCTCGTCGACGCCGAGCGAGCCGGGGACGAGCCCCATCGCGCCGGCCTCGGACACCGCGGCGACGAGCCGCGGCTTGGCGATGTAGCCCATCGGGGCCTGCAGCAGGGGGACGTCGACACCCAGCAGCTCGGTGACGCGGTTGGCGAAGGTCATTCCCGCAGGCTAAACGAACGTTCACTCAGGGCCAAGGTCTCCGGGGGAACGTCCCCGGTGCGAGGATCGGCGCCATGGCAGCCACGCCGATCCAGGACGTCCCGATCGCGACCGAGCCGATCCGGCTCGGCCAGTTCCTCAAGCTCTCCGGCCTCGCCGAGGACGGCGTGCACGCCCGGGAGCTGGTCGAGGCGGGCGAGGTCATGGTCGACGGCCGGACGGAGACCCGCCGCGGCGCGCAGCTGCGCCGCGGGCAGGTGGTGGCGGTGCACGGCCGGCGGGCGCGGCCCGTCGCGTAGGCCCGCTACCAGCCCATGGCCTGGTGCAGCCGCTCCTCCATCACCGGCGCGAGCGAGGTCATGTACGTGGCCGAGACGTGGTTGAAGTCCATGTAGACCAGCACGTTCCCGATCTCGGCCGGGCACAGTGCCACATCGCACAGATGGTCGGAGAAGTCCAGGAAGGTCACGTTCGGCGGCACGTCCGGCGCCAGCTGGTACGGCGGGATCGGCCCGTACACGTCGGCGCGCGGCAGGCCGCACTCCGCCGCCCCGCGGCCGCGCTGCTGCAGACAGTCCGGCGGGCTGACGCCGGGGTCGAAGCGCGGATTGTCCCGGACGGCGATCACCGGGATGCCGAGCTCGTTCATCCGCTGCCAGGCGGCGACGAAGCCGGGCGGGGTGACCTCGGTGAGCCCGGCCCGGACGTCCCGGCTGGCGAGGGTGAACACGGCGTCGGGCCGCAGGTCGGCGATCTCGTCGAGCACCGCCGCGTTCCAGTTCAGGCAGTCGAGGTTGGCCGGGTCCACCTCGGACGCCGTCGAGAAGGGGCAGGCCCCCTTCAGCACGTCGACGAGCTCCCAGTTGTTCCGCTGCGCGACCGGGGCCAGCGCGGCGGTGTACTGCTGGGAGTGCGAGTCGCCGACCACCACGATCCGCTTGGCCGGCGGGACCGCCGCGTCCGGCCGGGGCGAGGTGCAGGCCTCGGCGGTGGGGTAGTGGGTCATCGGGCCGCAGGTCCACCCGGTGAACTGGTAGAAGTCGTCGGGCGCCGTGACCATGGGCGGGATCAGCTCGACGGACGGGTCGACGTCGGCGATCGAGCCGGAGTGCACCGCCATCGCGCCCGGGTGGTCCGGGTCGCCCGCGGCCGCGGTCTCGGTCGCCCGCTGCGCGGCCTCCACCTGCCAGACCCCGCCCGCCAGGAGGACGACCGCGAGCCCGGCGGCGGCCCCGCGCCAGCGGACGCGGTCGGTGAGCGGCGCGCGCCGGATCGGCTCCTCGACGAGGTGGTGGGTGAGCACCGCGAGCAGGACCGAGAGCGCCACGACCAGCAGCCCGCCGCCCAGCCCGACCTCCTCCTGGTCGCGGACGGCCAGGACGAGGATCAGCACCGGCCAGTGCCACAGGTACAGCGCGTAGCTGAGGTCGCCGAGGTACCGCGCCGGCCGGGAGGCGAGCAGCCGGTCCGCGCCGGCCCGGCTGCCCGTCGTCCCGGCGATCAGCACCAGACACGCCGCGCCGGTCGGCCACAGCGCCGCGATGCCCGGGAACACGGCGTCGACCCGCAGGAGGGCTCCGCAGGCGACGAGCCCGACGACGCCGGTCCAGCCGAGCACGACCCGCGACCGGCGGGACAGGGTGATCGCGTCGATCGTCAGGGCCAGCAGGCCGCCGAGCGCGAACTCCCAGACCCGGGTCAGCGAGTGGAAGTAGGCGAGTGGCTGGTCGGTGATCGTGAGCGCGACCGAGAAGGTCAGGGACGCGGCGAACAGCCCGCTCAGGGTCAGCAGCAGGTGCCCGCGCAGCCGCTCCCGGGCCTGCCCGGCGATCAGCGCCACGAGCGCGACCAGCAGCGGCCAGACGACGTAGAACTGCACCTGGATGGACAGTGACCAGAAGTGCTGGACGACGCTCTGGGTGTTGTGCTGGGCCGCGTAGTCCACCGAGTCCGCGGCGAGCCGCCAGTTCTCCAGGAACACCGCCGAGGCGAAGAGCTCGTGCAGCGTCTGCTGCCAGCGGGCCTCGGGTAGCAGCAGGGCGCCGGCGCCCGCGCAGACCACCAGCACGGCGAAGGCGGCCGGCAGCAGCCGCGCGGCCTGGCGCGCCCACATCGGACGGAAGCGCAGCCGACCCCGGGCGGCGGCCCGGAAGAGCTGCCCGGTGATGAGGAAGCCGGAGATGACGAAGAAGACGTCGACGCCGCCCGAGACGCGGCCGAACCAGACGTGGTAGGCGACGACGAGGAGGACCGCGAGCGCGCGCAGGCCCTGCAGCTCGGGCCGGAAGCGCCGGGCACGCTCGGCGGCCCGGCCGGTGTCCCACGGGCCGCCGGACGCGGAGGGAGGAGGTGGGACGGGGCCGGGGGCCGGATCGACGGGATCTGGCCGCGTACCTGCCATCCAATCCCTCCGCTGTCGCCTCCTCCGGCCCGTCCCGAACGCCCGTCCGGTCCCGGCGGACCGTCGGGCGGGCCGCGGCGGGACGGCGAGGGGAGCGTGGCCGGGTCGTCACCCCTCGTGACGATCCGGGTCTTCGTACTCTAGGTGGGGGGCCCGGGACCCGCCCGGCGGACCCCCGACCCCGGCCGGGTCGTCCCCGGTGTCGTGCGGTGTTCCGGGGACGGGTCGGCTCAGTAGCCCACGTAGCCGCCCGAGCCGTTGCTGCGGCCGCCGGCCTCCAGCGTGTCCATGCCGTAGTTGGCGATCATGTAGCGCACGCCGGCGGTGATGTTGGCGACCGGGTCGGTGATCGCCCGGCCCGCCAGGCTGGGGTGCACGTAGGCCCGGAAGGTCGAGGGGATGACCTGCATCAGGCCCTGCGAGGGACGGCCGGCGCGGGCGTTGGAGTCCCACAGGTTGACCGCGCGCGGGTTGCCGCCGGACTCGGCCATGATGACCTTCTTGACGCCCGGGGCGAGGTCCTGGGGGAGGTCGCAGATCTCGAGCGCCTGGGCGATCCAGCCGTCGAGGCCGCCGCGCGCGACCAGCGCGTCGAGCTCGGCCCGCGCGGCCGCCTCGGCGGCCTCCTTCGCCTGCTGCTCCGTGATCTCGTCGGCGATCCGGCCGGCCTTGTCCAGCGAGGCCAGCTCCGCGTCCGGCGCGACGTCGGCGGCGGCCTCGGTCGCGTCCGCCCTGTCGACGCCGGCCACCGAGTAGGCCACCGGGCTCAGGTGCGCACCGGTGATCGCGACGTCCGCAGGGTCGACCGACAGCGCCTCGGAGTTCGCCGCCAGCTGGGTGGCGACCGTGGAGGACTCGGCCGCGTCGGCGATCGCCGATCCGGCCCCGGTGGACGTGACGGCCGCGAACGCGCCCGTCGACAGGACGCCGAACGCGGCACCGACGGCCGCGGTGGTCGACGCGACGGTGCGCCGGGGGGCACCGCGACCGGGGGTGGTCGCGTGCCTGGCGGCGTGCCGCGTGGGGACCCGGTGGGGAGCCGGGTCTCCGGTGACACGCCGGCCGCCTGGGGAGCGGTGGCCAGCCAAGGTGTTGAGCCTTTCGCCTTCTCTTCCACGTCCACGGTCCGGCACGGGCGGGCCCGGGTCGGGGGTCCCGGGGAGCCGGTCGGGGACTCCGGCTCCGTCGTCCGCTCGTGATCGGACCGTGATGACTGGCGGCGACACTACGGATGGTGACCCCCCGGACACAACCCTTCGGGCTGCCTGTCACCGCTGCTCCGTGGCCGTTCGTCGCGCCGTTGAGTGGCAAGGTGTTCCGCGTCTCGTGCGACGAACGGTCACTGGGCGCGACCAGAGGCTACCGGCGCGTAGGGTGGACGTGGAGTGAGCTTCAGCTGAGGGGGGCGCCGTGCACGCGAAGGACCTGCTGACCATCGGGGAGGTCGTGGCGCGCAGCGGCTTCCCGCACTCGGCGCTGCGGTTCTACGAGCGGGAGGGGCTCGTCAGCGCCACGCGCACGGCAGGCGGTCAGCGGCGCTACGAGCGGGGGGTGCTGCGCCGGCTCGCGTTCATCCGGGCGGCCCGCTCGATCGGCATCGGGCTCGACGACGTCCGCGCCGCCCTTGACGAGCTCCCCGCCGACCACACCCCGACCAAGGCGGACTGGACCCGGCTGTCCAAGACCTGGCGGGGGCGGCTCGACGAGCAGATCGACGCGCTCGTCGCCCTGCGCGACGGGTTGGACTCCTGCATCGGCTGCGGCTGCCTCTCCCTGGCCCGGTGCCGGCTGATGAACCCGGAGGACCGCGCCGCCGCCGCGGGGGACGGCGCCCGGCTGCTCCCCGCCGCCCTCCGCCGCGGTCCCGCCGCCTGAGACACCCCGCGAGTCGGCACTTCCAGCACCGCGAGTCGGCAGTTTCAGGCGACCGAGTGTGCATTCCCGGGAGACGACGGAGATGTGTGGTTCGGTGACGTGAAAGTGCCGACTCGCGGGATCGGGGTTCCGCGAGTCGCGCCCCTGGCCCCCCGCGAGTCGCGCCGTGCCTCAGCCCGGCAGTCGCTCGGCCCGGAGGGCGGAGCGGCGCACCTTGCCCGTGTCCTCCCGCAGCGGCTGGTCCACCCGCTCGATCGTCGCGGGCACCTTCTGCCGGGCCAGCCGCCCCGCGACGTGCGCCCGCAGCTCCTCGTCGGTGACGGTCGAGCCCGGCTCGAGCTGGACGATCGCGTGCACCCGCGAGCCCAGGTCGTCGTCGGGCAGCCCGATCACGCACGAGGTCAGGACGGCCGGGTGCGCGTCGAGCGCCGCCTCGACCTCGGCGGGATACACGTTGGACCCCCCGACGAGGATCATGTCGCTGCGCCGGTCGGCGAGGTAGAGGTAGCCCTCCTCGTCCATGTGGCCCATGTCGCCGAGCGACTCCCAGCCGTCCCGGGCCCGGGCGGTGGCGCCGAGGTACCGGTATGGCGACTCCGGCACCTTCATCCACACCTCCCCGACCTCGCCGGCGGGCAGCGGCCGGCCCTCCTCGTCGCCGATGCGCATCTCGCCGGACACCACCCGGCCGACCGAGCCCGGGTGGGCCAGCCACTCCACGCCGTCGATCATGCAGCTGGCCTGCGACTCGGTGCCCGCGTACAGCTCGATCACGGTCTCGGGGCCGAACCACTCGAGGCAGCCGCGCTTGACGTGCTCCGGGCACGGCGCCCCGACGTGCAGCAGGGTGCGCACCGACGAGACGTCCGCGGCGGCGCGCACCTCCTCCGGCAGCCGCAGCAGCCGGCCCATCAGCGTGGGGACGGCGTACAGCCACGTCACCCGGTGCCGCTCGACGGCCGCGAGCACGGTGGCGCCGTCGAAGTGGTCGAGCACCACGACGGTGCCCCCGCGCAGCAGGCTGAGCAGCGAGAACATGAACGGCGCGTTGTGGTAGAGCGGCGCGGTCACGGCGAGGACCTCGTCGCCGCCCTCGATCCGCAGCCGCTCGGCGGCCTGGGTGACCGTGCCGTACTCCCCGGCGTTCCCGGCCAGGATGATCTTCGGTCGGCCGGTGCTCCCGCCCGAGGTCGGCGCCTTCCAGCTCGGCGGCACCGCGGGCGGCAGCGGGCCCGGGTCGAGGGCGGGATCGGGCGTCCAGTCCCCGGGCAGCGACGGTCGCCCGTCCGGCGCGCGCAGCCCGACGACGACGGCCGGGTCGGCGACCTCGATCAACGCCTCGAGCTCGGCGGGCGGCAGCTTCGCCGACACCGGCTGCGGGATCGCGCCGATCTTCCAGGCTCCGACGGCCGCCGCGTAGAAGGCCGCGCCGTTCGGCAGCCCGATGGTGACCAGCGATCCCTCGCGCGCCCCGAGCGCGGCGAACTCGCGCGCGGCCCGGCTCGAGGCGGCGGCGAGCTCGGCACGGGTGGTGGTGCCCGCGGGGTGGAGGAGGGCGGTCGCGCCGGGGTCCTGCTCCGCGAGGAGGTCCATCGCGCGGCCGAGCGGGGTCTCGTCGGGGATCACCCTGCGATCTTGCGCCTTCGCGCGGCCGATTGACATGGTCCCTCCGGCCGGGGGTGGTGCTGGCCTCCCCGACGCGGCCGCTGGCCCGGCGAAGACTCCCTGCCATGCGACTGCTGCCCGCCGCCCTCTCCGCCGCCGTGCTCGGTGTCGTGCTCGCGACCGGCGCATGCGGCGCCGCCTCGGCCGACGCGCGGACCGAGAGCCCGGTGGCCACGGCGGCTCCGGCCGCGCCGCAGCCGGTGGCCGCGCGGCACGCGGCCCCCCTGCCGACCCGGGCCGCGGTGGCCCCGCCGCGTCCGGTCTCGTCGGGCGGGACCGCGCAGGCGCCCGTCTCCGACCCCGGCCTGGACGCCGCCGCCGACGGCCTGCGCCCCTTCCTGCTCACACCCGCCGAGATCGGTCCCGGGTTCACGGCGGGGGAGGAGCCGCGACCGGACCCGGCGACGCCCGCGCTGTGCGGCGGCCCGGGCGTCGTCGCGCGGTTCCCGTACGCGGTGCGGGTCGGGGCCGCCGCGGAGAGCCCGGCAGGGCTGGTCCAGGAGGCCGTGAGCGTCTACGGCGACGAGGCGAGCGCGGCCGACGCCTACCGCGCGTCGGTCGCGGGGATGTCGTGCTCGGAGGGTCACGTCGACGGCCGGCCGGCGGTGATCGCGCCCTCAGAGGACCTGCGTGCGGATCTGGGCCACGACGAGGCGACCGGCTGGCGCGTCGGCGGCGAGGGCTTCGACGTCGTGCTGATCTCGGTGCGCGAGGCCGAGGTCGTCCTGACCTTCACCGTGCTGGCACCGGAGGACGGCCTGCCCGCGCTCCCGGACCCGCTGGCGATCGCGCAGGCGGGCACGCAGAAGCTGCTGGGGTGAGACGCCGGTCACCCGCGTCGCGGAGGAACCGCCGTTACCGTGGGAGCGTGACCGACGCCGCCGTGCCGACCACCTCCGCCGACCGCTGGCTGCGCTTCGAGGGACTGAGCAACATCCGTGACGTCGGCGGCCTGCCGCTCGTCGGCGGCGGGTACACCCGCACCGGAGTGCTGCTGCGCAGCGAGTCGCTCGACCACGTGACGCCGGCCGACGTCCGGCAGCTGGTCGACGGGCTCGGCCTGCGGCTCGTCCTCGACCTGCGGACGAACCGCGAGATCGCGGAGCGCGGCGAGACGGAGCTGGCCCGGGCGGGCGTCGAGACGGTGCAGTTCAGCTTCATCCCGGAGTCCGACCGCGAGCTGCCCGAGGTGGGCGACGACGTCCACCCCATGGTCGCGAACTACCTCGGCTACCTGCGCGACCGCGGGCCCAACGTCGTCGGCGCCGTCCGCCGGCTCGCCACCTCCGAGGGCGCCGCGCTGGTGCACTGCGCCGCGGGCAAGGACCGGACCGGGACGCTGGTGGCCATGGTGCTCGACGCCGTCGGGGTCGAGCGGGAGGCCGTCGTCGAGGACTACGCGCTGTCCGCGACGAAGATCGAGGCGATGTTCCGGCGCTGGACCTCGCTGTCCGGCGAGGAGATGCCCGGGCCGGAGGAGATCGACCGGCACAGCCCGCGCGCGATCGCGATGGAGCAGGTCCTGGCCACCCTCGACGAGCGCGACGGCGGCGCCGCGGCCTGGCTGCAGGCCAACGGCCTCACGGACGACGAGCTCGACGCCCTGCGCAACCGCCTGGTCTGAGAATTCTGGATCGCATCCTGGCTCCCTGACGCGCGCAACACGCCCTCGAGAAGCGCATTATGGTTTCCTGACGCGGCCCTTCGAAAGCGCGTTGTTGTTCCGTAACGCCTCAGGGTCGTCCTCGAAATCGCACCATGGTTCCGTGACGCGTTGACGCCGTCCTTGGGAACGCGTCATGGTTCCAGGACAAGTGCTCTAGGGAAGCTCCTCGATCGCCACGGCGCCGTCGAGCTTGCGGAGCGCGCCGGGGTCGCCGGTGACCGCGGGCCAGCCCCGGTGCCGAGCGGTGGTGACGACCTGCCCGGCCACGATGTCGTCCTGCCCCGCGGCGGCGAGCAGCAGCCCGGACTCCTGGGCCATCGCGGGCGAGAGGTCGTGGATCACGGTGTTGGGCAGGCCGAGCAGGACCTGCAGGGCGGCGTGGTGCTCGGGCTCGAGCTGCGACCAGGCGCGGCCGAGCGCGGCTGAGGGCACCGCGAGCACGAGGTTCTCCTCGACGGCCGCCCACACGAGGGCGCGCATGTAGACGGGCCGGCCGGTCGCGAAAGCCTGGAGCGCGCTGGCGTCCAGCACTCTTCCGCCGATCATGTGCGCGCCCTTCAGCCGACGGCCACGGGAGGAACGAGCCGCAGCGACCTCCGGGCCGCGTCGAGCTCGTCCGCCGGTGGGGGACCTCCGTACAGGTCGGCCAGAGTAGCGAGCGAGCGGTCACGGGTCTGCCGTGCCTGCACGGCCTCGGCCACGTACGCCGACAGGCTCGCCGCACTCCCGTTGCGGACCGCCTCCCGGGCCTCGGCGACCAGCTCGGCCGGCAGGGTGACGGTCACCCGCTCGCTGCGCATACCGTCAGGCTATATGGCGCATACCGCGGCCGTCGACCGGACGGTCCGCGGCTCGTCGGGTCCCTCGGCCGATGCAGGTTACCGGCCGGTATGCCAGGCTGGGCGCCGGCGCGGGCTCCTCGTCGAGGGCCTGGCCCCGCCGCACCCCGAACCGCACGCAGGAGGGTCTCGACGATGGACCTCACCTTCACCGCCGCCGAGGAGGAGTTCCGCAGCGAGCTGCGCTCCTGGCTCTCGGCGAACATCCCGGACGAGTGGCGCCGGCCGGGCTTCTGGGAGTCGCTGCCGGACGACGAGAGCTTCCGGCTGCGCCGCGACTGGGAGCGCGACAAGGCGCTCGCCGGCTTCGCGGGCATCCAGTGGCCGACGGAGTTCGGCGGCCGCGGCGGCACGCCCGGCATGAAGGCGATCTACGACGTCGAGATGGTGCTGGCCGACGCCCCCCGCACGGTCAACCCGCTCGGCCTCACCTTCCTCGCGCCCACCGTGATGGCGATCGGCACGGACGCGCAGAAGAAGGAGATCATCGGCCCGATGCTGCGCAACGAGGTGATCTGGTGCCAGGGCTTCTCCGAGCCCGGCGCCGGGTCGGACCTCGCCGCGCTGTCCACCCGCGGTGTCCGGGACGGCGACGACTTCGTCGTCAACGGGCAGAAGGTGTGGACCACCAACGCGGTGCACGGCGACAAGATCTTCACCCTGGTCCGCACCGAGCCGGGCAGCCAGAAGCACCGCGGCATCTCGATGCTGCTCATCGACATGCACCAGCCCGGCGTCGACGCCCGGCCGCTGAAGCAGATGTCCGGCGCCAGCGAGTTCGGCGAGGTCTTCTTCGACGACGCCCGGGTGCCGGCCACGGACGTCCTCGGCGAGATCGGCGAGGGCTGGCGGACCGCGATGCTGCTGCTGTCCTTCGAGCGCGGCGCCTCGGGCATCTCGCAGTACACCGAGTTCCGCCGGCAGTACGACGAGATCGCCGCCGTCGCCAAGAAGCTCGGCCGCGACACCGACCCGGTGATCCGCAACAAGCTCGCCCGGGTGCTCACCGAGCTGGAGTGCCTGCGGTTGCACTCGATGCACGTGCTCACCCAGACCGAGCGCGGCCGCGACCTCGGCTTCGAGGCGTCGATGACCAAGCTGCAGTGGTCGGAGACCTTCCAGGACCTGTGGGAGGTCTACGACGACGTCCTCGGCGAGGACGACACCCTCGAGCAGCTCGGCGACCTCGACCTGCGCCCGCTCAACGCGCAGGCGATGTGGTCCCGGTCCGTCACGATCTGGGGCGGCTCGTCCCAGGTGCAGCGCAACGTCACCGCCGAGCGCGTGCTCGGCCTGCCCCGGTAGGAGGCCGGCATGTTCTTCGCCCTCACCGAGGACCAGCAGGAGTTCGGCGCCGCGGTCACGACCTACCTCGCCGAGCGGTTCGACATGGAGGCCGTGCGGGGCGTCTTCGAGGACGCCGACGGCGACGGCAACCCCGAGTCGCTGTGGAAGGCCGCCGCCGAGCAGGGCTGGCTCGCCGTCACCGTGCCCGAGGAGCACGACGGGCTGGGCCTCGGCCTGGTCGAGGCCCAGGTGATCGCACGGGCGCTGGGCGCCGGCGTCGCGCCGGGCCCGTGGCGCGGGACGGTGCTCGCCGGCGAGGCGATCCGGCTCGCCGGGTCGGACGAGCAGAAGGCCGCCTGGCTGCCGCGCCTCGCCTCGGGCGACGCCGTCGGCGCCGTCGGGCTGCGGGGTGACGCCCCGGGCGTCGTCCCCGCGGTGGAGTACGGGGTGATCGCCGACGTCGTGGTGGTCCGGACCGTCGACGGGCTCGGCCTGGCCACCGGCGCGCAGGCCACCCCGGCCGGGTCCTACGACCGCACCACTCGGCTGGCCACGCTGAACGTCTCGGACGTCGAGGCGCTGCCCGGCTCCGTCGCCGAGGGGGCCGCCGACGAGCTGATCGCGCGGGCCACCGTGCTCGTCGCCGCCGACCTGGTCGGGATCGCCCGCGAGGCGCTGAGCCGGACGGTCGCCTACGACCGCGAGCGCCAGCAGTTCGGCGTGCCGGTCGGCTCCTTCCAGGCCCTCAAGCACGCGCTGGCGGACATCCACGTCGGCGTGACGATGGCCGAGCACGCGGCGCTCTACGCCGCCCACGCCGTCGACGCCGGGCTCGACGACGCCGCGCTGGCCGTGTCCGTCGCCAAGGCCAAGGCGAGCGAGGTCGCCCTGCAGTCGACGGCCGCGATGATCCAGTACCACGGCGGCATCGGCTACACCTGGGAGCACGAGGCACACTTCTTCTACAAGCGCGCCAAGCGGCTCGCCGGCCTGTACGGCGGGGTGGACCAGCACCGCGAGAAGATCGCCGCGTTGACGCTCTGACCTGCGTTGAGCTCGGTCCTCGGCGCCCTGTCGCCGGGGTCCTCGTCACGACGGTCGGCGCCGCCACCCGCGGCGCCGACCGGCCCGCTCCGCCAGTGTGGGGCGCACGCCAGGACCGACGAGGAGGACCCGCCATGACGAGGAAGATGCGACTGGTCGTGCACACCGCCCGCGAGCTCCACCGGGGGGAGTGGGCCGAGGTTCCCGCCGACGTCCCCGACGGGCAGGTGGAGGACGGCGCACTCGCCGGCGTGGTGCGCAGCGCGAGCGAGGGGGAGCAGATGTGGATCTTCACCATGGACAACGGCCGCCGGCGTGCGATCCCCTTCTCGGCCATGGAGTGGATCGAGGTGGAGATCCGCCACGCCTGACGATCGGGCAGCGGACCCCCGATCGGCGCCGCCCACGAGCACCCGGCACGATCTCCGGATGGAGAGTTACCGGGCGGTCGCCGACGCGGCCCGCGCCGCCGAGGCCGCCGTCGGCACGCTCGGTCCCGCAGGACTGTCGCCGTTCACGATCGACGTCCGTTTCACCGGCGGGCTGAGCCCACGCCAGCAGGAGGCCTTCGCGTCCGCCGCCGACCGGTGGACGCGGATGGTCGTCGGCGACCTGCCCGCGGTCGTCGTCGACGGGGAGACCGTCGACGACGTGCTGATCCTCGCCTCGGGCGTCGACATCGACGGGCCGGGGCAGGTCCTCGGCCAGGCCGGTCCGACCCAGCTGCGCCCGGTGTCGGCCGGGCTGCTCCCGGCCGTCGGACGGATGCAGTTCGACACCGCCGACCTCGCGCAGATGGAACGCGACGGCACGCTCGACGACGTCATCACGCACGAGATGGGGCACGTCCTCGGCATCGGCACCCTCTGGTCCCGCCTCGGCCTGCTGTCCGGGTCCGGCACGGACGACCCGGTCTTCACCGGCACCGGCGCCGTCGCGGAGTGGGCGGCGCTGGGCGGCAGCGGCGCCGTGCCCGTGGAGAACACCGGTGGGCCCGGCACCCGCGAGGGGCACTGGCGCGAGGCGGTGTTCGGCGACGAGCTGATGAGCGGCTTCATCGCCGAGGCCGACAACCCGCTCTCCCGTGTCAGCGTCGCCAGCCTCGGCGACCTCGGGTACGCCGTGGACCTCGACGCGGCCGAGCCCTACCGGCTGCCGGCGGCCGCCGAGGGCTCCGCCGCGATCGTCGCCGGGCCGGGGCGGCGGTGCCGGGTGGGCCGCCCGACCGCCCACGTCCTCCCCGAGAGCGCCCTCCGGCTCTGAGACGTCCCACCCGTCCGCTTCGAGGCCGCCGGGCGGCGGCGCGCCGACACCCGGTGCAGGACCGCCCGGCACAGTCCCTGCCCTCCGACACCCGGCCCGCTCGTCGCACCCCACTCCGGACCCTCGTCCGGCGGTCGCCGCACACCATCCCGGACCCGCTCCCACCCCCCGGCGGTCGTGGCACACCTTCTCGCACCCGCTCGCACACCCCGGCGGTCGTGGCACACCATCCCGGACCCGCTCCCACACCCGCAGGTTCTGCGCCACATCCGGTCGACGAGGTGTGCCGCGACCCGGCGGATGTGCGGCGCTCGAGTGGGTGTGCGGGCGAGGTACGGGGCGTCGGCGGTCGGGCGCAGGCCCCGGATCACGCTGTCGCCGCAGGTCGCCGCAGGTCGCCGCAGGTCGCCGCAGGTCGCCGCAGGTCGCCGCAGGTCGCCGCAGGTCGCCGCAGATCGCCGCAGATCGCCGCAGATCGCCGCAGATCGCCGCAGATCGCCGCAGGTCGCCGTAGGTCGCCGCAGGTCGGCGGTGGTGAGCGCGATCGGGGCTGGTCGGGGCACACGGGCGAGCCCGAGGACGAAGCAGCTGCCCGTCCCACACCCCGCCCGGCGTCCCACAACCCGGCGACGAGGTGTGCCGCCGAACTCCCGGGTGTGCGGCCGCACCCTCACGGGTGTGCCGGCTGTCGAGCCGCCGGACCGAGCGCTGTGACCTCCGCGCCCCGCCGGACCGAGCGCCGCCCCCACGCCGCCTCGGCGCCCGCGCCGGGCTCGCGAGCCGACGTCCGGAGCCCGCCTCGGCACTCGCGCCGGCCCCGCGCGCCGACGTCCGGCCCGCCACCGGCGGCCGCCGAACAACCCTGCCGAGCCGCGCTCCACAAGCTGACGTCCCGCGCTCCGACCCGCGTCTCGCCGGCCGCGCGAGCCGGCCCCGCACGACCCCTCGCGCACCCCCGCCGAACCACTCCGCACGGGCGAGGTGTGGAGCCCCGGAGGCCGGGTACGCACCTCGGTTGCCCTGCGCCCGAGACAGTCCGAACTCGCAGGTCGGGGGCCACTGTGGAATGCGGAACCCCCGCGCTCGTGGGACCGTTGGGGGATGCCGGCCCCACCCGCAGTCAACGCCACCGCCGCGGCCCTGCTCGGACTGCTCCACAGCGGTCCGATGACGGGCGGTCAGCTCGTCGCGGCCGCCGGCGAGCGTTTCGGCTCCTTCTTCACCGTGACCCGCAGCCAGGTGTACCGCGAGCTGCCGGTCATGGCGGAGGCCGGGCTGCTGCGGCTGGGCAAGCAGGGGCCCCGGGCGTCGCAGCAGTACGTGATCACGGCGGCCGGCAAGCGCGCCTTCAAGGCGTGGCTGCAGCACGGCAGCGGCGGCGACGCGCTGCGCAGTCCGCTGGTGCTGCGGCTGCTGCACGCGGGCCAGCTGACCGTGAAGCAGCGGGCCGAGCTGGTCGGCACCTCGCGGGAGGTCTACACGGCCCGCCTCTCCGAGGCCCGCACGGCCGCCAAGAGCGAGGAGGACCCGTACCGCAAGGCGGTCGCGGACTTCACCGTCGCGCACACCCGCGCGATGGTGAAGCTGCTCGACACGATCCCCCTGGACTGACACGTCCCTCCGGGGAAGCGCGGCGCGCAGCCGACCGCACCTCCGGCGGAACGCCGCACGCCCGCACGCGTAGCCTGGAGCGTTGTGAACCCCGACGTGGCAGCCGACCTGAAGGACCTCGCAACCACCCTGGAGGGCATCGAGGCGGTCACCGACGTCCCCGCGCTCAAGGCGGAGATCGCGGACCTGGAGGAGCAGGCCGGGGCACCGGACCTGTGGAACGACGCCGAGGCCGCGCAGAAGGTCACCAGCCGGCTCTCGCACGCGCAGGCCGAGCTGCGCCGGGTCGAGGACCTGCGCCGCCGGCTCGACGACCTGCCCGTGCTGTACGAGCTGGCCGAGGACGAGGGGGACGAGTCCGCGATCGCCGACGCGGACCGGGACCGCGCGAAGCTCCGCGAGGAGATCCAGAGCCTCGAGGTCCGCACCCTGCTCTCCGGCGAGTACGACGCCCGCGAGGCGCTGGTGACGATCCGCTCCGAGGCGGGCGGGGTCGACGCCGCGGACTTCGCCGAGATGCTCATGCGCATGTACCTGCGCTGGGCCGAGCGGCACGGCTACGGGGTGGACGTCTACGACACCTCCTACGCGGAGGAGGCGGGCATCAAGTCCGCGACGTTCCAGGTCCACGCCCCGTACGCGTACGGCACCCTCTCGGTGGAGCAGGGCACGCACCGGCTCGTCCGGATCTCGCCGTTCGACAACCAGGGCCGCCGCCAGACGTCGTTCGCCGGCGTCGAGGTCGCCCCGGTCGTGGAGTCCACCGACCACATCGACATCGACGAGAAGGACCTGCGGGTCGACGTCTACCGCTCCTCCGGGCCCGGCGGGCAGGGCGTCAACACCACGGACTCCGCGGTGCGGCTGACCCACATCCCCACCGGCATCGTGGTGTCCTGCCAGAACGAGCGCTCGCAGATCCAGAACAAGGCCACGGCGATGGCCGTGCTGCAGGCGAAGCTGCTCGAACGCAAGCGCCAGGAGGAGCAGGCGCTGATGGACTCGCTCAAGGACTCCGGCTCGTCCTGGGGCAACCAGATGCGCTCGTACGTGCTGCACCCGTACCAGATGGTGAAGGACCTGCGGACGGACCACGAGGTCGGCAACCCCGGCGCGGTGCTCGACGGCGACATCGACGGCTTCATCGAGGCCGGCATCCGCTGGCGGCGCAACCAGGCGCAGGAGGCCACGGCCTGACGGCCCGTGCGGGGGAAGCGGTGCCCGGGCACCACTCGCCCCGTACAACCAGGCGAGCGGTACCACCCCTGCGCCGAGGGGGCCTGTCGCGTAGCGGCCCGGCCGTGATCCAGCGGTAACGTCCCGGCCGTGATCCGGCTGGAGCGCGTCACCAAGATGTACAGGACGTCGACGCGGCCCGCGCTGGACCGCGTCTCGGTCGAGGTGGGCAAGGGCGAGTTCGTCTTCCTCATCGGGCCGTCCGGCTCGGGGAAGTCGACCTTCCTGCGGCTGCTGCTGCGTGAGGACGTCCCGACACGCGGCAGGATCTGGGTGACCGATCTCGACGTCGCGAAGCTCCCGCGCCGGAAGGTGCCCCGGCTGCGGCAGCGCATCGGCGTGGTGTTCCAGGACTTCCGGCTGCTCACGAACAAGACCGTGGGCGAGAACGTCGCCTTCGCGCTCGAGGTGATCGGCAAGTCGCCCTCGACGATCCGCAAGGTCGTGCCCGAGGTGCTCGAGCTCGTCGGGCTGGAGGGCAAGGCCGACAGGATGCCGCACGAGCTCTCCGGCGGCGAGCAGCAGCGCGTCGCGATCGCCCGCGCGTTCGTCAACCGCCCGCTGGTCCTGCTGGCCGACGAGCCCACCGGCAACCTCGACCCGGACACCAGCCAGGACATCATGCTGCTGCTGGAGCGCATCAACCGCACCGGGACGACCGTGATCATGGCGACCCACGACCACTCCATCGTCGACTCCATGCGACGGCGGGTGGTCGAGCTGGACATGGGCCGGGTCGTCCGGGACGAGGCCCACGCCGTCTACGGGGTCGGCCGCTAGTGCGCCCCGTCGACGTACTCCTCTCCGCGGAGGCGGGATGAGATCCGACTTCGTCGTCCGGGAGGTCGCGACCGGGCTGCGCCGGAACGTCACGATGACCGTGGCGATGGTGCTGACCACCGCGATCTCGCTGCTCATGGTCGGCACCGGGCTGCTCGCGGTGAAGACGATCGACGCCACCGAGGCGATCTACTCCGACCGCCTCGAGATCCGGGTCGCGCTCACCCAGGACGTGTCCACCGCGGACTCCGACTGCACCCAGCCGATCTGCGCGGGCCTGCGGTCCACGCTGGAGAACTCCCCGCTGGTGGCGGGGGTGACGTACGAGAACCAGCAGGAGGCGTACGAGCGCTTCCAGGAGCTGTTCGCCGGGCAGTCGGTCGCCGAGCTCGCCCGGCCGCAGTCGCTGCCGGCCACGCTGCGGGTCAAGCTCGTCGACCAGAACGGGTCGACCGAGGCCGGCGCCGCCGCCGTGAAGCAGGCGATGGAGAACCAGGTCGGCGTGCGCACGGTGATCGACCAGCGGGACGTCGTCGCGAAGCTGTTCGACTTCCTCGGCGGCGTGCGGGACGTGACCTTCGCGCTGGCGCTGGTCCAGGCGGTCGCGGCGCTGATGCTGATCTCCAACACCGTCCAGGTCTCCGCCTACACCCGGCGCACCGAGGTCGGCGTGATGCGGCTGGTCGGCGCGACCCGCTGGTACACGCAGCTGCCCTTCCTCATCGAGGCCGTGGTGACGGGCGTGGTCGGCGCGGTGCTCGCGGGCGTCGGCCTGGTCGTCGGCAAGCTCGCCTTCATCGACTCGCTGCTCGCCGGGATCGCGCAGAACGGCGTGATCCCGGCGGTCACGCTCGCCGACGTCCTGACGGTCTCCGCCTACTTGGTCCCGATCGGCGCCGTGATCGCGGGGATCACCGGGTACGTCACGCTCCGTCTCTACGTGAAGGTGTGACGCGACCACCCCCGCGTAGGCTGGAGGGGTGAAGGAGAAAGGCCGCAAGGTGATCGCGCAGAACCGGCGCGCGCGTCACGACTACGCGGTGCTCGAGGAGTTCGAGGCCGGTGTGGCGCTCATGGGCACCGAGGTGAAGAGCCTGCGGCTGGGCCGGGCCTCCCTGGTCGACGCGTACGCCACGGTCGACGACGGCGAGGTGTTCCTGCGGGGCCTGCACATCCCCGAGTACACGCACGGCAGCTGGACCAACCACGAGCCGCGGCGCACCCGCAAGCTGCTGCTGCACAAGTACGAGATCGAGCGGCTGATCGGCAAGATCCGCGAGGGCGGGCTGACGCTCGTGCCGATGTCGCTCTACTTCAGCGACGGCAAGGTCAAGTGCGAGCTCGCGCTGGCCCGCGGCAAGAAGACCTACGACAAGCGGCAGGACCTGGCGAAGAAGGACGCCGAGCGGGACATGGCCCGGGCCATCGGTCGCGCCGCGAAGGGCCGGGCGAGGTCGCTCTCGTGACCCCGGCCGCCCTGCCCGAGCCCCCGTCGTCGGACGACGACGTCCCCCGCTGGCTCGCCGACCTCGGCCTGCCCGGGTTGGTCGACGTGCACGTCCACTTCCTGCCCGAGCGGGTCCTGCGCAAGGTGTGGGCCTACTTCGACCAGGCCCGCTCGCACTACGGCATGGACTGGCCGATCCAGTACCGCACGCCCGAGGCCGAGCGGATCGCCACGCTGGAGAAGCTCGGCGTGCTGCGGTACGCGCCGCTGGTGTACCCGCACAAGCCCGGCATGGCGGCGTGGCTCACGGACTGGGCGGCGGAGTTCGCGGCCGCGAACCCGGCCGCCGTCCGCACCGCCACGCTCTACGCCGAGCCCGGGGTGGAGGAGTACCTCGGCGCGGCCGTCGAGGGCGGGGCGCGGGCGGTGAAGGTGCACGTCCAGGTCGGCGCCTTCGACCCGCGCGACCCCCTGCTCGACGGCGCCTGGGGCCTGCTGGCCGAGGCCGGCGTCCCGGTGATCGTGCACTGCGGCCACGGGCCCGTCCCCGGCGAGCACACCGGGCTCGACGTGTTCGAGGAGGTCCTGGCCCGCCATCCGCGGCTGACCGCGGTGCTCGCCCACGCCGGGATGCCGGACTTCCTCGCCGCGCTCGAGCTCGTGCACCGCTACCAGAACGTGCACCTGGACACCACGATGGTCGGCACCCCCTACGCGGAGGCGTTCGCCCCGCTGCCGCCGGACTGGCCCGCCCGGCTCGCCGAGATCCCCGGCCGGGTCGTGCTGGGCAGCGACTTCCCGAACATCCCGTACCCCTACGCGGAGCAGCTCCGCGCGATCGCGGGCTGGGCCGCCGCGGACGACCGCCTCGGCGAGCCCTTCCTCCGCTCGGTCCTGTACGACACGGGCACCCGCCTCCTGCGCCTCTGACGGCCCCGCCTGCCGCAGCGGGACACGAGCGAACGGCGCTCCCGCTCACCTGTCGAACGAGGGTGCCGCCCGCTCACAGGAGGGTCAGGGGAGCAGGACCAGGCTGCCGCCCGCGCCGCCGGCGGCGAGCCGCTCGTGGGCCGCGGTCACGCCGTCGAGCGGGTAGACGCCGGCCACGGGTGGACTACAGCTACCCCGCTCGAGCGGGTCGGCATGAGGCCCTGCTGCACGTCAAGGCGTGGGGGGAGGCGCACGTCGAGGAGGTCCTCGCGGCGCGTGACCGGTACGACTCCCGGTCCGAGACCGAATCGGGATGATCCGGCGGGGCGCCCGCGTTAGACTGGCACGACGGCCCGACAGGCGGGCCGTGACAAGGGGGTGAACGGTCTCGACTCCTGAGGCGGACCGAGGGGAAGCGTGCCGAGGAAGACGACGATGAGCTCGTTAACCATGCGTCGTAACAAAATAAGTGCCGACGAGAGTCGCACTGTCCCGGCCAAGGCCGAGTTCGCGCTCGCTGCCTGATCCAGTAAGGGACTGTCGGCCCGGGGGCGTTCCCGCCCCGGTGTCCGGCATCAGCTAGGGGACTCACCGTCCGGCCCGGTCGCCGGGGTCGGGCGGGACAACCAACAGCGACTGGGATCGTCACACCGGCTCGTCCGTGAGACCGGTGGATCCGAGTAGAGACACAGCGGACTGCGCACGGAGAAGCCCTCGTGAAGCGAAGGAGGACCCGGGTTCGATTCCCGGCACCTCCACCCCGAGGAGCGTGGCCCCGGCCGACCAGGCCGGGGCCACGACCGTTCTCGGGGCGGGTTCAAACGCAGACCAGGCCCCACGGCCGATCGCGCACCCGCGTCATCACCAGCGTCGCCCGGCGCGATCCGCGCAGCTTGAGCCGCTTGTGCAGGGCGTCGACGTCCCCGGCCAGACCCCGCCGGCGGATGTCCACCGCGCCGACGTCGAGCTCGCGCAGCCGTCGGGGCAGCCGCTTCTGGTCCCACGGGCCGGAGTCGATCACCTCGAGCGTGCGGGCGAACGGCGTCGCGACCGGCTCGTCCGCGGACAGGAAGGCGATCCGCTCGTCGATCTTCCACGTCCCGGTGCGCCGGGCGAGCTCCGCCACGGCCCCCGCCCGCGTGACGGCGGGATTCGGGTCGAGCAGGTAGCGGCCGGGGCCCCGCACCTCCACGGGCCCGCCCTCGGCCGCGACGAGCGTGTTCCCGCCGGGCAGGACGGTCGCCCGGGCGCGGGCGGTGGCCAGGGCCGGTGACCAGGCCACGGCCTCCTTGAGGTCCCGGTCGACGGCCACGAACTCCAGTTCCCACCCCGCCGGGACGGTGTCGTGGTCGAGGCCCGGGGCCGCCTTGATCCCGATCGCGGGGACGGGCAGGGCGAAGCACCACTCGAGCGGGGGTTCGCTGTCCCCGGTCCGCATCCGGCCCCGGGCGGAGCGGCGGGCCGGATCGACGAACACCGCGTCGACGCCGGTCAGGTCGACCTCCCGGACGTCGGCGAGCAGCGCCTCCGGGTGCCCGCCGTAGACCGCGGCGTTGTGCCGGGCCATCCACAGGTGCACCGGATCGCGGTCCACGGCGACGACGTCCCGGCCGGGCGCGAGGGTGAGCAGGTCGCCGCCGATGCCGCAGCAGAGGTCGGTGAGCCGGCGCGCGGAGGCGAACCGGGCCGCCCGGTGCCGGGCCACGATCTCCGGCGACGCCTGTTCCCAGCCCGCGCGCGTGAGGAACATCGAGCCGGCCCGGCCGAACTTGCCCGCGGCCCGTTCGCGCAGCTGGGCCTGGGTGAGGGCCTCCGCGACGAGCGGCCCCGGGTACGTCCGGCGCAGGGCGGTGCCCAGGCGCAGGGCGGCGTCGTCCGTGAGCGGGCGCCCGTCGAGCCCGGCGGCGATCGCCGCGAAGAGCTCCTCGCCCCTGGGGCCCGCCAGCTCCGCCAGCCGGGCCAGCACCTCGTCCGTTTCCACCGCCCGGGAAGGCTACCGGCGGCGGGTCCGGACCGGGCCGCCCGACCGGATCCGCCGAGAGGTGAGGAACCCGGCGCATCACCCGATCGCGTAGCGTTGCCAACTATCGGGACGGAAGGGGCGACGTGGCCACGACGGAGGACGCCGTGTCGGCGCGCACGACGGTGCGCATGCCGCGGGAGATCTGGGTGCTCGTGGTGGCGGCCTTCGTGGTCGCCATCGGGTTCGGCATCGTGGCGCCGGCGTTGCCGGCCTTCGCCCGGACGTTCGACGTCGGCGTCGCCGCCGCCTCCGCGGTGATCAGCCTGTTCGCCGGGTTCCGGCTCGCCTTCGCCCCCGTCAGCGGTCGGCTGGTCGGCCGGTTCGGCGAGCTGCGCGTCTACACCGTGGGGCTGGTGATCGCGGCCGCCTCGGTGGGCGCGACGGCGGGCGCACAGAGCTACTGGCAGCTGCTGCTGTTCCGGGGCGTCGGCGGCATCGGCTCGACCATGTTCACCGTCTCGGCGATCTCCCTGCTGGTCCGGCTGGCACCGCCCGAGGCGCGCGGGCGGGCGTCGGGCATGTGGGCGACCGGTTTCCTGCTGGGCAACATCGCCGGCCCGCTGGCCGGCGGCGGCCTGATCGCGGTGAGCCTGCGGGCGCCGTTCCTGGTCTACGCCGTGGCGCTGCTGTGCGCGATGCTGATCTCGGTCCCGCTGCTGCGCGGCCGGACCGGCGACCGGGCCGGCACCGACCCCGCCGAGCCCGCCGCCACCTTCCCGACGGCGATCCGGCACCCCACCTACCGTGCCGCGCTGGTGGCGAGCTTCGCCAACGGGTGGACCGTGTTCGGGGTCCGGGTTGCCCTGGTGCCGCTGTTCGTGGTCGAGGCGCTGCGGCAGAGCGAGACCTGGGCCGGGTTCGCGCTCGCCGTCTTCGCGGCCGGCAACGCCGCGACGCTCCTGGTGTCCGGCCGGCTCGCCGACCGCCGCGGCCGCAAGCCCCCGGTGCTGGCCGGGCTCGTGGTCTCCGCGGTGGCGACGGGCCTGCTCGGGCTCGCGCCGTCGTCGGGACTGTTCCTGGCACTGTCGCTGGTCGCGGGCGTCGGCAGCGGCCTGGTCAACCCGCCGATGACCGCGGCGGTCGCCGACGTGATCGGCAGCCGGGCCCGCGGCGGCACGGTGCTCGCGGGCTTCCAGATGGCCGCCGACGTGGGCGCCATCGTCGGGCCGCTGGCCGCCGGCGCGGTGGCCCAGGCCGTCGGGTTCGACCTGGCCTTCGCCCTCACCGGCGCGATCTCGGTGATCGCGCTGGGTTTCTGGCTGCGCGCGCCCGAGACGCTGCCGCGCCCGTGCGGCCACGACGACGCCACCACCGAGACGGTCGCGGGGGAGCGGGCCGTGGGCGCGGAGTGAGCGGTCAGGTGGCCGTCACGCCGATCAGCATGCCCACCAGGTAGGTCGCCACGGCGGCGATCGCACCGAACATCAGCTGCCGCAGCCCGCCGCCCCACCACGTGCGCACGGTGAAGCGGGAGGAGAGCGCGCCGGCGAGGAAGAGCCCGACCGCGCCGATCCCCAGCCCGAGCAGCAGCGACGGCGAGCCGAACAGGAAGGACAGCAGCGGGACGATCCCGCCGATCGCGAAGCAGAGGAACGACGACGCGGCCGCCACCCAGGGCGAGGGCTTGTCGTCGATGCTCACGCCGAGCTCCTGGCTGACGTGCACCCGCAGCGCGATCTCGGGGTTCGCGCTGATCTCGTCGGCGACGCGCCGGGCGGTCTCGTCGGACAGCCCGAGCTTGCGGTACTCCTCGACGAGCTCGGCCTGCTCGGCGTGCGGGTGCCGGGCCAGCTCGCGGCGCTCGACCTCCGCCTCGGCGTCGATCGCCTCGTTCTGCGTGCCCACCGAGGCGAACTCGCCGAGCGCCATCGAGAAGGCACCCGCGACCAGACCGGCGATGCCGGTCAGCACGATCACCTGCCGGTCCGCCCCGCCCCCGCCGACGCCCGCGATCAACGCGATGTTGGTGACGAGCCCGTCCATCGCGCCGAAGGTCGCCGCGCGCAACCACCCGCCGGACACGTCGCGGTGCCGGTGGTCCTGCCGGTGCTCGGCCAGCTCGGCCTCGAAAGCCGGATCGCTCACGTCGGCAGCGTAATCCGCCGACTCGCGGCCCCCGCGCGGCCGCCCGACACTGGTCCGATGGGACGGGAACCGCTCTGGCTCTTCGCCGACCAGCTCGGCCCGCACGTCCACGGCACGGACGGGATGCGCGATCGCGAGGTGGTGCTGGTCGAGTCCGACCGCGCGCTGCGGCGCAAGCGGTTCCACCGGCAGAAGCTGCACCTCGTGCTGTCCGGGATGCGGCACCTCGCCGCCGAGCTGGGCGACCGCGCCCGGTACGTGCGCGCCGACACCTACCGGGAGGCCCTCGAACAGGTGGGCGAGCCGGTGATCGTGCACGAACCGACGTCGTTCGCCGCGGCCGAGCTCGTCGAGCGGCTGCGGAAGGACGGCCTGGTCGCCGAGGTCCTGCCCACGCCGACCTTCGCCCTGCCCCGCGCCGACTTCGAGGACTGGGCCGGCGACCGCGCCCGGTTCCGGATGGAGGACTTCTACCGGTCCCAGCGGGAGCGGTTCGACGTGCTGATGGACGGCGACGAGCCGGTCGGCGGGCGGTGGAACTACGACGCGGAGAACCGGGAACCGCCGCCCAGGGGCAGGCGCACGCTCGGGGTGACGGGGCCGTGGCAGCCGACGGAGGACCGGATCGACGACGAGGTCCGCCGCGAGCTCGACGAGGCCGGCCACCCGACCGTCGGGCGGGACGGGCCGCGCTGGTTCGCGATCACCCACGACGAGGCCGTGCAGGCGCTCCGGCACTTCGTGCGGCACCGGCTCGGCACGTTCGGGCCCTACGAGGACGCGATCCTCGAGGACGACTGGGCCATGTCCCACTCCCTGCTCTCGGTGCCGCTGAACCACGGCGTGCTGCACCCGCTCGAGGCCGTGCACGCCGCCGAGCAGGCCTACCGCGACGGCGCGGTCGACCTGCCGAGCGCCGAGGGGTTCGTGCGGCAGATCCTCGGCTGGCGCGAGTACGTCTGGCATCTCTACTGGCACTTCGGCAAGGGCTACACCCGGCGCAACGCGCTGCGGGCCCGGACCCCGCTGCCGGACTGGTGGGCCGAGCTCGACGCCGACGCCGTCACCGCGGCCTGCCTACGCAGCGCGCTGCAGGGGGTGCGGGACCGCGGCTGGGTGCACCACATCCCGCGGCTGATGATCCTCGGCAACCACGCCCTGCAGCGCGCCTACCGGCCGGCCGAGCTCAACGAGTGGTTCCGCACCGCGTTCGTCGACGGCTTCGAGTGGGTCATGCCCGCCAACGTCATCGGGATGAGCCAGCACGCCGACGGCGGGAAGATGGCGACGAAGCCGTACTCGGCGGGCGGCGCCTACATCGACCGGATGAGCGACCACTGCCGCGGCTGCGCCTTCGACCCGAAGAAGCGCCTCGGCGACGACGCCTGCCCCTTCACTGCCGGCTACTGGCAGTGGGTGCACCGGCACCAGGGCCTGCTCGCCGACAACAACCGCACCGCCCGGGCGGTCGCCGGTATGAACCGGCTCGAGGACCTCGACGCCGTGCTCGAGCAGGAGTCCGCGCGCGAGCGGTTCTGAGAGTCGCTCACCTGTGTCTCAGGTGACGGCGCTACCGTGCGCGGCGTGACGAGGGGCCGCGTTCTGGACGGGATCGGCACGCTCGCGCGGCTGGGACTCGCGGCCGTCTGGCTCGCCTCGGGGCTGATCAAGGCCTTCGACCCGGCGCAGACGTACGTGGCCGTCCGGGCCTACGACGTGCTGCCCCGGGGGGCCGTCACGGTCGTCGCCGGGGTGCTGCCCTGGTTCGAGCTGGCGCTCGGCGTGCTGCTCCTGCTCGGCATCGGGACCCGGGCCGTCGCCTGGCTCTCGGCCGGGTTGCTGGTGGTGTTCGTCGCCGGCGTGAGCCAGGCCTGGGCGCGCGGGCTGACCATCGACTGCGGGTGCTTCGGCGGCGGCGGGGCCGTGGCGCCCGGGCAGACCCAGTACGTCCAGGAGATCCTGCGCGACGCCGGGTTCCTGCTGCTGGCGGCCTGGCTGATCGTGCGGCCGCGGACGCTGCTGGCCGTGGAGAACCGGCTGGCCGGCTCCCTCGTCACGTCGGGTTCGGGTGTGGAGAGGAACTGACGTGGGCGGAGCGGATCGCAGCGACCGGAAGCGGCGGCAGGCCGCGGCCGAGGCCCGGCTGCGTGCGGCGGGGATCACCCCGAAGCGGCGGGGGCCGGGCGGGCTGAGCGGCACGAGCCTGGTGCTGACGATCGTGGCCGTCGTCGTGATCGCGGCGATCGTGGTCGGGGTCGTCGTGACGATGAACAACAGGGCGTCCGACGCGGCGGCCCCGGCACCGGCCTACCCGGTCGCGCGCAACGGCGCGATGATCACGGCCGGGCAGGCCGCGGCGCCGGTCACGGTGGACATCTACGAGGACTACCTCTGCCCGTACTGCGAGCGCTTCGAGACCACCTACAAGGACGAGCTCACCACCGCGCTCAACGAGGGCAAGATCAAGGTCAACTACCACGCGATCTCGATCCTCGACCGGGCCAGCAACCCGGTGGGCTACTCGACCCGCGCCGCCAACGCCGCGATCTGCGCCGCCGACGCCGGCATCTTCCCGGCCTACCACGCCCAGCTGTACGCCGAACAGCCCGCGGAGGGCAGCGCCGGCTTCACCAACGACGAGCTGACGGCCAAGGGCACCGCCCTCGGCGCGGGTCCCGCCTTCGGCCAGTGCGTCGCCGCCCAGGCGAACACGGGCCTGATCGAGAACGCGACCAACACCGCGGCCGCCACCCCGGCGCTGCAGACCAACGGCCAGTTCGGCACCCCGACCATCGCCGTCAACGGCGCGAAGGTCGACGTCAACGACACGAGCTGGTTGCAGAAGGCCATCCAGGCCTGAGGCCCGGCACCCCGTGGGGACCCCCCTCGATCGGGCCCCCACGGGGTGTTGTAGTGTTTCCTCATCGCAAGGGGCTGTGGCGCAGCTGGTAGCGCACTTGACTGGCAGTCAAGGGGTCAGGGGTTCGAATCCCCTCAGCTCCACCCTTCTGACCAGGCGGTTTCCACCGCCTGACGTCATCGTCGCGAGTGTCGTGGTGCCGATCGTGGTGCGAATCGCCCTAGCGTTGTCGCGTGGCCAAGATCGGCGGCAAGCGCAGGACGCGTCCTCGGGGTGAGATCGAGGAGCTTCCCAGTGGAGCCTCAAGGCGAAGGTCTACGCAGGGATGGACCCGCTGACGAAGCGCCGCCACTACCTGCGCGAGTACATCCGGGCTGGACCCGACGCCCGGGCCGAGGCGGAGAAGGCGCTGAGGCGCCTCCTGGTCCAGGTCGACGAGAAGCGCAATCCGAGGACCACGGCCACCGTCGCTCAGCTGCTGGAGCGCCACTTCGCGCTGCTCGAGGTCGAACGCATGACGAAGTCGACGTACGAGAACCTGGCGAACACCCACATCCTGCCGCTGATCGGCAAGGTCAAGCTGGCCGCGCTGTCGTCGCAGGTCTTCGACTCGTTCTACGCGGAGCTCCGCCGTTGCCGGACCCACTGCAACCGCCGGAAGGCGATCGGGCACTGGAAGACGACCTCGCACGACTGCGACCATCGCTGCCGGCCGCACGTCTGCAAGCCTCTCGCCCAGTCGACGATTCGGCAGATCCACGTGATCCTCAGCGGAGCGCTGCGTCGTGCGGTGCGGTGGCAGTGGTTGGCGAGGAACCCCATCGAGCACGCGGAGCCGCCGAAGCAGCCGCCGGCCAAGCCGCAGCCGCCGACTCGGAGGAGGCTGCACGCATCCTCAATGCATCGTGGGACGACCCGGACTGGGCGGTGCTGATCCGGCTCACGATGGTCACCGGCTCACGTCGTGGTGAGCTGTGTGCGTTGCGGTGGCACGACGTGGACCTCGTCCGTGAGGTCCTGCGCGTGGAGCGCTCGGTGGCCCGGCTCGGCAGCGAGACGTGGGAAAAGGACACAAGACCCACCAGCATCGTCCCAGCATCGTCGGATCGTCCTGGATCCCGAGTCCGTGTCCCTGCTGACGGCGCACCGCGCGGTGCATGGAGCTGGCCGCGGCGCTCGGGACCGAGCTTGGGATCGACGCTTACGTCTTCTCGGGCTCGGGCGGCGGCTCGACGCACCTGAAGCTGCGCCGCGCCCCTCCTGCTCCACGGCCAGCGCTGTGGTCGGAGAAGGCTCCGGGGCCCGCCCAAACGCGGTTTCTGGGTCGCTGACCCCGGAACATGCAGCGCGGCGTTGGTATCGGCTCAGGACCGCTCGAGAAGGAGGTTCTTGAGCTTCTCGAATTGCTCGGTCGGGAGCTGTCCGGCCTCCCACGCGATGTCGGCGCCTGCCAGCGACATCGCACGGTAGGTGGGGAGCGCCGCTGGCAGGGCGTTCTCGAGCGCTCGCAGATGGGCGTCGACCGTCCCCAGATCGCCACGCACGACCGGCCCGGTGGCGCCGTCGGCGCCCCGGGAGAGGGCGTTCTCCAGGGCCGCGCGGAGCGGCGGCCCGAGCACCTCCGCCGGCGAGCCGACACCCGCTGCCTCGAGCATTCGCGTGGCCTGTACGACGAGGGTGACCAGGTGGTTGCTCCCGTGTGCGAGAGCAGCGTGGTAGAGCCCTCGATCGGCCTCCGCGACCTCGATCGGCTTCCCGCCCATGCGGCGCACCATCCGTCGGATCCGTGGGGAGTCCTCGGGGCCGGCGGTCACGGCGAAGCAGGCACCCGACAGCCGCTCGAGCTCGGTTGTGACGTCGCCTGCGAAGGCCATGGCCGGATGCATCGCCCCGGTGACCGCTCCCCGATCGGCGAGAGGCTGGAGCACCTGCGACCCGTATCGACCGCTGACGTGAACGACCGTCACGCCCTGCCACGGCTCGGGTCCGGCGGCGAGGTTCTCGATGACGTCCCCGAGCACGTCGTCAGGCACCGCGACGATGACGAGGCCGGCGTGGAGGGCCAGGTCCGATGCGATACCCACCCGCTGGATCGAGGGGAACGACTGCTCCGCACGGTCCTGCGCGGGCTCGTGGGAATCCCAGACCGCTGCGATGCGGTGACCGGCGCGCCGCAGTGCCCCGGCGAGGACGAGCCCCACCTTGCCGGCCCCTGCCAGGCCCACGGCGGGAAGGTCCGTTTCCGCGCCGGATCGCATCTCAGGTCTCCGTGGCCTGGATGACGGAGTGCTGCGGTTCAGCGGGCGTGGCGCCGCGACGGGCGATGCGGCGCCCCACACCGACCATCGAGGACGCGGCCAGCGCGAGGAAGACCGCGGCGGTGGTGATCGCCGCCGCACTGTTGCCCAGGCCCGGGCCCTCGCCCTTGATCAGCGCCACCATGTAGGGGGACACGAAGCCGGCGATGTTGCCGATCGCCGCGATCAGGGCGATGCCGCCTGCGGCCGCAGCCCCACGGAGCAGGTACGGCGCCTGGGCCCAGAACACGGCCAGGGGCGAGAGGCAGCCGATCGCGCCGAGGGTGAAGCCGACCAGGGCCAGGACGGGCGACGTGCTCAGGCTCGAGGCCGCGAGCACCAGCCCGACGACGCCGACGAGGGTCGTGATGACGTAGTGCCAGGTCCGCTCGCCAGTTCGATCGGAGTTGCGCGAGAGGAACCACATCACGAGGGCGGCGAACAGGTACGGGATCGCAGTCAGCAGACCGATCTGACCGGTCGTGAAGGTGCCGAGCTGCTTCACGATCGTGGGCAGGAAGAACGCCAGCGCATAGATCGGGATGATCATGCAGAAGAACGCGGCCGACATCCCGAGCACACCGAGATCCTTCGCCGCCGCCGCGAACGTGCCCGGTCGGTGGCCCGCGGCGTCATGAGCCGCCTCCTCGCGCTCCAGCTCGCCGAGCAGCCATGCACGCTGCTGGTCGGTCAACCAGGCCGCCTGCGACGGGCGATCGGTGAGGAAGCGGAAGACGACGAAGGCCATGACCAGGCACGGCGCACCCTCCACCAGGAACATGAACTGCCAGCCGGTCAGGCCCCACGGAGTGAAGCCCATGAGCCAGCTCGAGAGTGGGGCACCGATGACCGTGGAGATGGGGACGGCGAGGTAGAAGATGCCGATCAACCGCGCGCGGCGCTTGGCGGGAACCCATTGCGAGAGGTACAGGACGACCCCGGGAACGAGGCCCGCTTCGGCGACGCCGAGCAGGAAGCGCAGGACGTAGAAGCTCCACTCCCCCTGCACCAGGAACATCGCCATGGACACCAGACCCCAGGTGAACATGATGCGGGCGATCCAGAGTCGCGCACCGACCTTGTGCAGGATCATGTTGCTGGGCACCTCGAACAGCACGTAGCCGACGAAGAACAGCCCGGCACCGAGACCGAACGCGGCCTCGCTGAGGCCGAGGTCCGGCTGCATCTGCAGCTTGGCGATCGAGATGTTGGTGCGGTCGAGGTAGTTGAGGATGTAGACGAAGAACAGCAGGACCGCGAGGCGCAGGGTCACCGCGCGCAAGGTGCTGCGTTCGAGTCGTGCGGCAACAGCGGTGTTGTCCGACATGAACATCTCCCGAGTAGGTCTGCAGGATGGAGAGCTGCGGAGCGCAGCAGGGATCGGCGCGGCCCCGGTTCACGGGGCCACGCCGATCCACTGCCGGAGTGCGGAACGAGGCCGCCCGGCTCGGTCAGGTGGGAGGGGTGAAGCGCCCGTCGACCGCGGTCCAGCCGCCGTCGACCATCATGGTCGAGCCGGTGACGAAGCTGGCCGCGTCCGAGGCGAGGTAGACGACCGCGCCGGCAAGCTCCGACGGCTGGGACCAGCGGCCGAGGGCGCCCTTCGTCGCGTAGGCGTCGTACCAGCTCTTGTCCGCCTTGATCTGTGTGGTCAGTGGGGTCTCGACAACGCCGGGTGCGACGGCGTTGACCCGGACCCCCGCCTCGCCGAACTCGGCTGCCGCGGCCTTGACCAGCTGGATCGCGCCGGCCTTCGTGGCGGCGTAGACGGACTGTCCGGGCTCGACGACGAAGCCGCGCACCGAGGAGAAGACCACGATGCTGCCCGTGCCGCGGCGGACCATCTCCCGCCCGAAGGCCTGCAGGACGGTGAACGTGGCCTTCAGGTTGAGTCCGCTGACCCGGTCGAACTCCTCGACGCTGTAGTCGAGGATCCTTTTGCGCACGTTCATCGCGGCGGTGAGGACGAGGACGTCGATGTCACCGAGGTCGACCGCCGCGCGCTGCACGGCCTCGACGTCGGTGATGTCGAGGGTCACCGCCTCCCCGTCCACGGCGGACGCGGTGTCCTTCGCCGTGTCGGAGTCCTTGTCGACGGCGACGACGGAGGCGCCGTGAGCGGCGAGCGCGAGGGCGACCTCGCGGCCGATACCGCCGGCGCCGATGAGGACTGCGCGGCGCCCGTCCAGGCGGAACAGGTTCGCGTAGGGGTTGTCGGTCATCGCAGTCCTTCTCATTCCGGCCGGATGATGGCCATGCGGGTCACGGTCAGCTCCTCGATCGCGAACCGCGGGCCCTCGCGGCCGATCCCGGAGTCCTTCACCCCGCCGTAGGGCATGATGTCCGACCGGAAGCCGGGCACCTCGTTGATCACGACCCCGCCCACCTCGAGTTCCTCGATCGCGGCGAACGCGGTGGCCAGCGAGCGGGTGAACACGCTGGCGTGCAGGCCGTACCGCGAGCGGTTCACCGCCTCCAGGGCGCTCTCCAGGTCGGGCACCGAGCGGATCGCCACCACCGGCGCGAAGATCTCCTCGCACCAGGCGTTGGCGCTCTCGGGGACGTCCAGCAGGATCGTGGGCTCGATGGTGCGGTCCACGACCCGCCCGCCGTGCAGCACCTTCGCCCCGGCCTGCTCGGCCTCCTCGATCCATGTCAGGACGCGTCGGGTGGAGGCCTCGTTGATCAGCGGAGCGACCCTCGTACCGGGCTCGCGGGGGTCGCCTACCGTCAGCTCGCCGATGCGGGCGCTCAGCCGGGACACGAAGTCGTCGACGACGGGCGCGCAGACGATCACGCGCTGCACGGCGATGCAGGCCTGCCCGTTGAAGTAGAAGCCGCCCCGCAGTACCGCGTCCGCGGCCTTGTCCAGGTCGGCGTCCACATCCACGACGAGGGCCGCGTTGGAGCCCAGCTCCAGCAGGGTCTTGCGCGGGGCGGCGTCCCGGGCGATCTGGTGGCCGACCGCGGCGGAGCCGGTGAAGGACACCGCGCCGACCCGCGGGTCGGTGACGAGCGTGCGCCCCACCTCGGCGTCACCGGTGACGATCTGGACGATCTCGGGCGGCGCCCCGTGCGTGGCCGCCGCCCGCCGCACGATGTCGGCGAGCCACAGCGTGGCCAGCGGGGTAGCGGGGGCGGGTTTGCAGATGACCGGGCAGCCCGCCGCGATCGCCGGCGCGATCTTGTGGCTGGCGAGCAGGAGCGGGCCGTTGAACCCGGCGATCCCGATGACCAGCCCGATCGGCTTCCGCTGCCAGAAGCCGACCATGCCGGCGCCGGAGGCCTGCAGGTCGAGGGGCACCGTCTCACCGTGGAGGTGCGAGACCTCCTCGGCGGTCGCGGCCCACGTGAAGAGCGTGCGGGAGAACTCGACCGCACAGTCCGACCGGGTCTTGCCCGTCTCGGCGACGAGCAGGTCGACGAACTGCTCCTCGTTCGCGGCGAGCTCCCGCTCGACGTCGAGCAGGATCGCCCGCCGGACGGCCGAGCTGAGCTTCCCCACCGGACGGACCGCCGCCAGCCCCGCCTCGAGGGCGGCCTGCGCGTGGGCGACGGAGCCGACGGGCGCCTGGGCGACGACCGATCCGTCGTAGGGGAACACGATCGGCGCGGACTCCACGTCCGTCGCCCATCCGGAGCCGATCGGCAGTCCGGGTGGCACTTCGGGAAGTGCGAAGCTCGACGACGAGCTCATCAGCGAAATCTCCTCTGGACGACATCGTCCTCAGTCCTGGACGCGGCCGGGCGCCTCTGGTCCGAGCTGGTCCGACCAGCTGCCCGCGTTGAGGATGCCTGGTCGGTCGCGCAGGGTCAAGCCGTCGGACGCAGAATGGGCTCTCACCTGCGTGTAGAGGAGGGCGATGCCGCGGGAGCCACAAGATGCTCTTGACGCCACGCGTACCGCACGGGAATCGTCATCTCTGTATCCACAGCGGGCGGTGCTCGACCGGAGGACGCCTGCATCAGGAGCCGGCGCCAGGCGCGCTCGGTCGGAGAAGACGACGAGGAAGTCGATGACGACTGCTCCCAGCCCGGCCCCGGCCGGGTCGGCCACGGGCCCCGCTCGACAGCCGGTACGCCGGCGGGTCCCGCGGTGGTCCGAGGTCAGACCGCTGCTCGGGTTCGAGCCGCTGCAGCTGAGCGCACGACGCCGGCGACTCGCCCGAGCGGTGACCGTCGAGGACCTGCGGGCCGCCGCTCGGCACCGGGTGCCGCGGTCGGTCTTCGAGTTCGTCGACGGCGGCGCGGAGGACGAGCTCACGATGCAGCGCACGAGAGAGGCGTTCGCGCGTGTCGAGTTCCGCCCGCGGGTCCTGGGCGGCGCGGAGGCCGTCGACATCTCGACGACTCTGTTCGGGCGGCGGATGACTCAGCCGCTCGTGCTCGGACCGACCGGCTTCTGCCGACTGTCCCACCACGAGGGTGAGAGGGCGGTCGCCCGCGCCGCGGCGTCGGCGGGGATCCCGTTCGGGCTCACGACGATGGGCACGGTCTCCCTCGAGGACGTCGCCGCGGTGGGCGGCCCCGCTGCCGCGCGCTGGTTCCAGCTCTATGTCATGCGTGACCGTGGGCTGACCCTCGAGTTGATCGAGCGGGCGAAGGCGGCGGGGTACGAGGCTCTCCTCGTCACCGTGGACACACCCGTTACCGGTCAGCGGCGGCGCGACGTGCGCAACGGCTTCTCCGTGCCGCCGAAGCTGACTCCCCGCACGCTGCTCGACCTGTCCCGAAGGCCGGCGTGGTGGATGAACCTGCTCACCACCGAGCAGCTGACGTTCGCCAGCGTCCCGGCGGGTGAGCCGGAGGCGCATGCCGCCTTCATCGACGGCGTCTTCGATCCCGCGGTCTCCTTCGCCGACCTCGAGCACGTGCGCGAGGTGTGGGACGGCCCGCTGCTCCTCAAGGGCGTCCAGACGGTCGAGGACGCCCGCAGGGCCGCCGATCACGGCGCTGACGGGGTGGTGCTGTCCTCACACGGTGGGCGGCAGCTCGACCGGTCCCCGGTGGCCCTGGAGGTCCTGCCGGAGGTGGTGTCCGCAGTCGGCGACCGGCTGGAGGTCCTCCTCGACTCGGGCGTGCGGACCGGGGCCGACGTGGCCGCCGCGATCGGGCTCGGCGCAAAGGCATGTCTGGTCGGACGGCCCTATCTCTACGGCCTGATGGCGGGCGGGGAGGAGGGCGTCGAGACGATGATCGAGATCTTCGCCTCGGAGCTACGGCGCACGATGCACTTGCTGGGGGCCCCGACCGTCGACGACATCACGCCCTCGATGGTGCGGCTCCGGGAGGCCTGACATCCGGCAGTTCCAGGCGCCGCGCAGTCAGCCGCTCGGCACGCGTCCGCCGCACTCGCGGACCAGGTCGGCCATGACGGCGCGTTCCGCGTCGTCCACGTAACCGGCGTAGTACGCGTACAGAGTCTCCCGAGCCAGCCGGGACGCGAGCAGCCCGTCCCGGTCGGCAATGGCGTCGAAGACCGCCCGATGATGTCGGATCGACTGCAGCATGTGCTCGGTCTGGTCAGCTGCGTCGAGGATCGTCTGCGAGATGAGGGTCTGGATCGCTTCGCGTGTGACGTCGCCGTAGACCTGGACGAGCTGGTTGCCGCCCGCCGCGGCCACGAGCTCGTGGAACTCCGCGTCGGCCCTGCCGAACTCGCGGTAGCCGCTCCGCATCGACTGCCGCATTCGTGCCATGTTCCGTTCGAGGCCGACGAGCTGCGCCTCGGTGCGGCGGTTCGCCGCCAGCAGGTTCGCCGAGGCGTCTGCGATCATGCGGAACTGGACGAGCTCGCCGAGGGTGAAGACCTTCGCCGAGGTGAGCATGGCCACCGAGCGCCGGACCGGCCCGACCGAGACGGGCAGCACCAACGGCCCACGGGGATCACGCGGCTGGGAGCGGACGAGCTCCATGCTCTCGAGGACCCGCAGCGCCTCCCGGACGGAGGCCCGACCGATCGAGAACTTCTCCACGAGCTCCCGCTCGCTGGGAAGGCGGTCGCCGGGCCTGAGGTCGCCGGAGGCGATCGCGTTCTGGACGTAGTCGACCACGCGCTGGAAAACCCGTCCGTCCGCCTCGGTCGTCACCCACACACCTTCCGGGATTCTCATGGTCAGTGCCGACAGTTCGGCGCATCCCGAGGATACCGGGAGAACGACGTCCGGCCGGCCCGGCGTCAGCCGGGCCGGCTCGGGCGGCGCCCCGATCAGGCGGTCAGGACGAAGTCCTTCCAGGCCTTGCCTTCTGCGGGCTCCGTGTCCACCCATAGCGCGGTGACGCATTCCGGGCAGACGTAGGCGACGGTCGCCAGGTCGGCGTGGACCTCCACCCGGGACCCCAGGTCGTCCGGTCCGAGGATCACCCGGCCCGCGATGGCCTCCCAGCCGTCGCCGACCGGGCCGAGCACGGTGGAGCAGTGCCGGCAGGAGGCGATACCGCCCTCATGGGTGAGCAGCGAGGCACCCCAGATCCCGGTGGGCTCGCCCGCGGTCACGGTGCTGCGCTCGGGCGCGGTCATCCGCGCCCTGCGGGCCTCGCGGATCGACGCCCGCAGGGTGTCGGTGCCGTCCGGGTCCACCGCGCCGTCGGACAACGCGACGCCGTAGAGGCGCGCGGCCGCGTCGAGCGAGACCGCGCCCGCCTGCACGTCGGCCGCAACGCGGGCCGGGTCGCGCAGGAGCGGATCCCCGTAGCCGCCGCCGTTCTGGACCGTGCACTCGAAGACGTCCCCGTGCGCGATCCGCGCGGCGGGGGAGACTCCCGGCAGCACCTGGTGCTCGCCGGCCAGCTCGGTCAGCGCCCCGACCGGGCGGCCCTCGCCGAGGTGGTCCAGCACCCCGGAGCCGGTGACGCGCTCGAACCGCGCGCAGGAGCCTGGCAGCCCGCCGAACAGCCCGGTCCGGTTCGGCAGGGTGACGCCGTGCGTGCCGAGCACGCCCGTGACCTCGGTGGTGTCGATCGGGGTCAGGGCGAACTGGATGCCGTTGCCGCCGCGGAAGGTGCCGGCGCCGCCGGAGTCGGGGACCTGGCGTCGCCACAGGTAGAGCAGCGGGTGCCGCATCTCCTGCTGCTCGACGTCACCGGCCCCGCCGCCGAGGATGACCATGGAGCCGCCGGTGTCGACGCCGTCCCGGAAGGAGAACGCGGGCCCGCCCCACAGCAGCGAGTCCATGTACATCGACGCGAACGGCTCGCCGTGCTGGTCGATCCCGCCGAACTGGTTGAGCTGCCACGAGCCGTCCGACGGGCCGAAGGCGTGGTTCTCGTACTTCTCGCTGAACGACAGCATCTTCGCGATCGCGCCGCCCGCCGAGCAGGTGGCCGTCCAGTTCGCCCCGGCCGCGCCGCCGGACACCGGCATCGGCTCGACGGCGGTGACGCACAGCCCGTCCGGCGCCACGACCTCGACCGGCCGCATCAGCCCGTGGTTCCACGGGATGTCGGAGCCGAAGGTGCACAGCATGAGCGTGGCGACGGCGCCGAGCAGCCCGCCGCGCGTGGTCATCCCGTACGCCGGGGACTGCGGGCTGGAGCCGGAGAAGTCGAAGACGATCCGGTCGGCCGTCTTGGTCATCCGGCAGGGGACCTGCAGCAGCTCGATGTCCCCGTCGGACGAGCCGGCCGGCCGGTCCAGGTAGGACGTGTGCTCGTACACCCCGTCCGGCAGCTCGCGCAGCATCGCCCGCAGCTCGGCCTCGGAGTTGTCCAGCGTGCGCTCCATGGTCGCCTTGACCTGCGCGGCGCCGTAGCGGTCGCACAGCTCGTGGAAGCGCGCCTCGGCGACCCGCAGCCCGGCGAGGAAGGCGCGGAAGTCGTTGGCGACGGTGTCGTGCATGCGGGAGTTGAGGACGATCGTGTCCCAGAGCTCCTGGTTGAGCACGTCGCGGCGCACGATCCGGCCCGGCGGGATCCGGATGCCCTCCTGGAACACGTCCGTGGCCGTGGTGCACCAGCTGCCCGGGTCCATGCCGCCCAGGTCCACCTGGTGGGCCATGCAGCCCAACCAGGCCACGATCTCCCCGTCGCGGAACACCGGCTTGCAGAACTGCACGTCGTTCTGGTGCATGGCCGCGAGGTACGGGTCGTTGATGATGAAGACGTCGCCGGGCTCGATGTCGTCGTAGCGGTCGAGGAACACCTCGATCGCCATGGCGCCGGTGTAGATCGGCGTGAGCAGGTACGTGCCGATGATCGCCATCTCGCCGGCGGCGGTGTAGATGCCGAAGTTGTAGTCCGTGGCGTGCACGACCGGCGAGCCGGAGACGTGCTCGACCGTCGTGGCGCCCTCGGAGTTGATGGACCAGAGCTTGTGCCGGATGACCTCGAAGGTGACCGGGTCCACGGCGTGCGGAGTGTCGGTGGAGGTGGGGTTCGTCATCGCCGGTCCTCTTCGGTCAGCGGTTCTGGATGATGATGTCGCCGAAGCCGTCGACCTCGGCGTCCTGGTCCGGCCCGATGACGACCGTGGTGTCGCGCAGCTCCACGATCGCCAGGCCCTCGATCCGCAGCCCGTCGTGCAGGTGCTCGGCGCGGTAGACCTTCGCCTCGCACCACTCGCCGCCGGAGAAGACGCGGCGCAGCCCGGGCTCACCCGAGCCCGCCGCCTGTGCGCCGGTGTCGAACTCGGCGCGGGGGACCGGGCTGGTGGCGACGACCCGGAAGGTGGTGATCTCCACGCCGCCCTCCAGGAACGCGGCGCCCTTGCCGAACCGCCCCTCGTAGACCTCGACGAACCGCTCGACCACGGCGTTCACGTCCGCCGCCGTCAGCGTCTCGGCCTCGACCGGGACGGTCAGGACGTGGATCTGCGCGCGGAAGCGGATCTCGACCGACCGGGCGACGCTGATCGAGTCCTCGGCGGCGCCCGCGGCGACAAGGTCGCGGCGGGCGCGGGCGGCGAGCTCGTCGAACGTGGCGTTGAGCTCGGCGGGGGGCAGTGCGGAGGCGTGGTCGGTGGTGCCGGGCGGGGTCTGCATCGGCTTGGACAGCTCCTCGACCATGGTCAGGTCGGAGCAGCCGATGCCGAACGCCGAGTGCACCGACGCGGTGATCGGCACGACGATCTGCGGGCAGCCCAGCTCGGCGCCGTAGGAGAAGGCGTGCAGCGGACCCGCGCCGCCGTAGGCGAACACGGTGAAGTCGGTGGGGTCGTAGCCCTGCTCGACGGTCACCTGCCGCACCAGGTCGGCCATGCGGGCGTCGACGATGGTCTTGATGCCCTCCGCGGCCTGCTCGACGGTGAGCCCGGTGGGCTTCGCGACGTGCTCGTCGATCGCCGCGCGCGCCTTCTCCACGTCGAGGGTCAGCCTGCCGCCCAGGAAGTTGTCCGGGTTGAGGTAGCCGAGCACGAGGTCGGCGTCGGCGACCGTGGGCAGGGTGCCGCCGCGGCCGTAGCAGGCGGGGCCGGGGCGCGCGCCGGCCGACTCGGGGCCGACCTGCAGCACGCCGTTGCGCACCGAGGCGATCGAACCCGCGCCCGCACCGATGGCCCGCACCGCCACCGAGGGCAGGGCGAGCTGGTCGCGGCCGATCAGGGTGGTGTTGGACATGACCGGGCGCCCGTCGAGCACCAGCCCGACGTCGAAGCTGGTGCCGCCCATGTCCGTGGTCACCACGTTGCGGTGGCCGGACCGCGCGCCGAGGAACTGTGAGGCGACGACGCCGCCGACCGGCCCGGACATCACCGTCGCGGCCGCGCGCTTCTCCACCTCGGCGAAGGTCGCCAGGCCGCCGTTGGACTGCATGAGCAGCGGGTCCGCGCGCAAACCGGCCGTCGTCAGCGTCGACTCGAAGGAGTCGAGGGAGGTCTTGAGGACGGGACGCAGGCTGGCGTTCACCGCCGTGGTCAGCGTGCGCTCGTACTCGCCGATGCGCGGTAGGAACTCGCTCGACAGCGTCACCGAAGCGCCCGGCACCTCCTCGGCGATGATCTCCGCGACCCGGCGCTCGTGGACGTCGTTGGCGAAGGACCAGAGCAGCGAGACCGCGTAGACCTCGGCGCCTGCGGCGCGCAGGTCGGAGACCGCGCGGCGGACGTCCGCCTCGTCGAGCGGCGAAACCACGCGACCGGCATAGTCGACCCGCTCGGTGACCTCGGCGATGAGCCGCCGCGGCACCGCGGCGGGCTGCTTGACGAGCGTGCGGAAGCGCTTGACCTCCTCCTCGTCGAGCCCGATGCTCTTGAACCCGCGCATCACGCTCAGCGTGTCGCCGAACCCACGGGTCTGGATCAGGCCGACCTTGCGGTGCCTGCCCTCCAGCATCGCGTTCGTGGCGACGGTCGTGCCGTGGGCGAACACCTCGACGTCCGCCAACAGGTCCGCCAGCGCGACACCGCGCTCGTCGGCGGCGAGGACGAGGGTGTCGAGAACACCCTGGGCGGGGTTGTCCGGGACGGTGGACGACTTGTAGCGGCCGACGCCACCGGCGTCGTCGATCACCACCGTGTCGGTGAACGTGCCGCCGATGTCGGAGGCGACGTAATAGGTGGGCATCCGGCTGTCACTCCTCTGTGGCGCAGGTTGCGGGGGTGGAACGGGGAGGTCAGGAAGCGTCCCCGGTCCGGCGGGAGTCGTCGCCCCGGTTCGCCCGGAGCTGGGCGATCGTCGCCTCGATGTGGTCGCGGGCGAGGTGCTCGGCACCGGGGCCGTCACCGGCCTCGATCGCGTCCGCGATGGCACTGTGCTCACCGATCGCGCGGGACGCGGTATCCGGGCTCACGAGTGCCACGGGGGCGAAGACCTGAGCCGTCATACGGATGATGGAGCTCTGACCGAGGACGAAGTCGTTCCCCGACAGGTTCAGCACCTGCTCGTGGAAGTCGACGTTGGACTGGGTGTACTGCCGCGGCTCCCACGGCTCGATCGTCGCCTGCTGGATCTGGATCGCCTGCCTGAGCAGCCGGACCCCGGACCGGGTCGCCCGCTCGGCGGCCAGCCGAGCGGCGAGCCCGTCGACGACCGCCCTCAGCTGGTAGGCGTCGAGCAGGGTGTCCAGGTCCCCGGTCACGACCCGGGCGCCCTGGCCCGCCTTGACCTGTACGAGGCCCTCCTGCTCCAGGATGCGCAGAGCCTCACGGAGCGGCGTCCGGCTGACCCCGAGCTCCGCGGACAGGTGCTCCTGCCGGAGCCAGGACCCGGTCGGGTACCGGTGGGTGTAGATCCGCTCCCGGATGACGGACGCGATCTCGTCGACGAGGGGGATGACCGGTGCGGCGGGAGTCCGCTTCCGACTGCTCGGCATCACTGCCGTCCTCTCCGCTGAGCCAAACCTTGGATACAGCGACCCGAAGACTGGACCATCCAGCGGTGGCAGTCAAGGCGGAGACCGCTAGGGCGGGCCGGCTTGCACAGTTTGCGCTGGTAGAAGGCTCCTGACGACTCGTGCTCGGATGCACGACGGAGAGCGGCCCCCGTGCTCGACGACCCCGGGTGGTCGGACCAGATGATCCCCGGCCCGGGCGGCCGGGCGAGCCGGGCGAGCGCTCTCTCGTGTCGTGGACGCTTGCACGCAGATCGGTCTGACCAGCTCGGAGCGCGACGCACCGGGGTTGCGAGTGGCGTGAAGGCGTTCGCTGGTCTGGCCGGCTTCATCTCGAGCCTGAGCAGCCTGTTCTCGCTGGTCCGGCGCGGGCTGCTCGACCGCAGTGAGAGGCGCAGCGCTCCCGGGCGGTCGCGGGGGACACCGGGCTGCCCGAGGGCAAGCTGCACGCGGCGGTGTCCATGCTCAGCGGTGGCAACCCGCAGAAGATCGTCCTGGCCCGCGCGCTCTACCGGGAGCCGACCGTGCTGCTGCCCCACGACGGCACCCGCGGCGTGGACGTCGGCACCAAGGCCGACATCTTCGCCCTGGTCGCCGGGCTGGCGGCCAAGGGGACAAGCGTCGTCTTCTGCTCCAGCGACCTCAGCGCGCTCGCGCACTTCTGCGACCGGGTCTACGTGATGGCGGAGGGACGGGTCCGCGGCCGGCTCGACGCCGCCGGCGGCGAGCTCTCGGAGGAGAGCATCCTGCGGCTCGCGCTCACCCCCGGCGCAGACGATGGTCGTGCTCGTCCGCGGGCTCGACCTGTCCGTGGGCGGCATCCTCGCCGTCGCGACGGTGGTCACCGCCTCCGCGCAGGGCGGCGGACCCGGCTGGATCGCCCTCGCCCTGGCGTCGGGATCGGCCTCGGCCTGCTCAACGGCCTCCTGGTGGGCCCGGTCGGGATGCAGCCGTGCATCGTGACCCTGGCGGCCTGGACGATCTTCAACGGCATCGCGCTGACTCGCTGCTGCCGCTGTTCAACCTCGAACCGGCGTCGCTGTCGATCGCGTACGGCGTGGTGATCCTCGTCGGCGTCCGGGTCACGACGACGCGGGGGACCGGGCGCGGACGGGGGCGCCGCGCCCACCGTGCCGAGGAATTGGCAGCAGCCGGTTGAACAGCGCCCGGTGAGGCTTGGATACAACATGACTGTTGTGGTGTCCGTGCCCGTCCGCAGTGGGCGGACTTTGCTGAATCCCGCGTTTTCGCAGCTTCTCGCGGGCTGAGACGCGGCGTACGTCGCACTTGACGCGAGGTGGCGAGGGAAGGCATCCTCGCTGTCAGGGAGAGCTGGTCAGACCAGCTTGGCCACGGTGCGGCACGCCGGGTGCAAGCCGCGCGAGGAGCGCTGGTGGGCTCGAAGAGGAGCTGTGTGTGTCGCGGAGCGGGATCCGGGCCCGATGGGGCCGCAGCGGGCGGCGATCTCCTCGCCCCCGGCGTCGCCAGGTGGAGTCGGCGCGACCGCGGACCACGTGTCGTCTCCGACAGCCCTCGCCCGGTCCCCGATCCGATGTACGGAACTCGACGAGAGGAACCGACCACGTGAGCAAGATCGCCATTGTCGGCACGGGAGCGATGGGCTCGGTGTACGCCGGGCTCCTCGCCTCGGCCGGGAACGAGGTCTGGGCCGTCGACACCTGGGCCGAGCACATCGACGCCATCCGTCGCAACGGCTTGCGCGTCGAGGGAGCGAGCGGCGACCGCGTCGCGCACCCGCACGCGACCACGGACGCAGCGGAGGCCGGGCAGTGTGATCTCGTCGTCATCGCCACGAAGGCCCGCGACGTCGTCGAGGCCGCGACGGCGGCCAAGCCGCTCGTCGGTGCCGACACCGTCGTGCTGACGATCCAGAACGGGCTGGGCAGTGCGGAGCGGATCGCCGGGGCCCTCGGTGACGGCCGAGGCGTGGCGGTCGGCATCGTGGGCGGCTTCGGCGCGTCCATCCCCGAGCCGGGCCATGTGAGGCACGAGGGCTGGGAGATGCTTCACATGGGTCAGCTCGACGGCCCGGTGACCCCCGAACTCGAGACCGTCGCCTCGGTCTGGTCCGACGCCGGGTTCCGGGTGTCCACCTACGACGACATCGAGCTCATGGTGTGGGAGAAGTTCCTCTGCAACGTGTGCTACTCCGGAACATGCGCGGTCACCGGTCTGACGATCGGCGAGGTGATCGAGGATCCCCACGCCTGGCGCATCGCGTCCGGCTGCGCCACCGAGGCGTGGGAGGTCGGGCGGGCCCTGGGCGTCCCCCTCGCCATCGAGGACCCGGTCGACTACGTGCGGAGGTTCGGATCCACCATCCCGCACGCTCGTCCGTCGATGCTGCTCGACGTCCTCGCCGGGCGGCTCAGCGAGATCGACGTCATCAACGGGGCGGTCCCCGAGCAGGCCGCCCGCGCCGGTCTGCGGGCGCCCTTCAACGAGGTCGTGACCGCGCTCGTGCGCCAGCGCGAGTCCCGACTGCTGCCGGCCTGACCGAAGAGGAGAACGGACATGAGCACTGCTGCCACCCCCCGGTCCCTGGCCGGCCTCCGAGTCATCGACGCCGCCTCACTGGCCGCGGGCCCGCTGGTGGCCACCTGGCTCGGCGAGCTCGGCGCCGAGGTGATCAAGATCGAGCAGCCGGAGGGCGGGGACGCCGTCCGCCAGTGGGGCGCCCAGAAGGACGGCGTCGGTCTGATGTGGAAGAGCCTGGGCCGCAACAAGAAGTCGGTGACGCTCAACCTCCGGGAGGAGCGCGGCCGCGACATCCTGCGCGGGCTGGCCCGCGGGGCCGATGTCCTGATCATGAACCTGCGTCCCTCCACGATGACGCGGTGGGGCATCGACTACGAGGCGATGGCCGCGGAGAACCCGAGCCTGGTGATGGTGCACATCACCGGGTTCGGCGCAGGCGGCCCGAAGTCCGACTACCCGGGCTTCGGGACGCTGGGTGAGGCGATGAGCGGGTTCGCCCACATGACCGGACACCCCGACGGCCCGCCGACGCTCCCGTCGTTCATGCTCGGGGACGGTGTCGCCGCGCTCAACGCGACCTACGCCGTCCTCGCCGCCCTCTACCACCGGGACGTGCACGGCGGCGCCGGACAGCTGATCGACGTCAACCTCATCGAGCCCCTCGCCCGGCTCCTCGAACAGCCGGTGCTGACCTACGACCAGCTCGGCGTCGTCCCCACGCGCAGCGGCAACCGATGGGACATCTCGGCCCCCCGCAACACCTACCGCACCAAGGACGACCGCTGGCTGGCCATGTCCGGCAGCGCCCCGTCGATCGCCATGCGTGCGCTGCGCGCCGTCGGACGGGCCGACCTGACCACGGACCCGCGCTTCGCCGAGGCGCAGCAGCGGCTCAAGAACGCGGCCGAGGTCGACAAGGTGATCGCCGACTGGGTCGCCGAGCACACCCTCGACGAGGCGATGGCGGTGTTCGAGGAGGCGCAGGTCGCCGCTGCTCCCGTCTACGACGCCGAGCAACTGCTCGACGACCCGCAGCTCAAGGCCCGCAACGTGTACCGCCGCATCCCCGATCCCGAGCTCGGCCACATGACCGTGCAGGGGCCGGTGCCGATGCTCACCGCGACCCCCGGCCGGGTCGACCACCTCGGCCCCCCGCTCGGCGAGCACACCGACGAGGTCCTGGCCGACCTCCTCGAGCTCTCCGACACCGACCTGAAGTCCCTGCGCGAAGACGGAGTGATCTGACGTGGCACGACCTGCCCGGCTGGACCGATCAGCCCGCCCTGCCCGGCTGGACCGATCAGCCCGCCCTGCCCGCCCGCGCCGTTCCGAGCTGGCGACACCCGCCAGCAACGAGTGGATGTTCGCCAAGGCCGCCGCCTCCGACGCCGACCTCGTCTTCCTCGATCTGGAGGACGCCTGTGCCCCGGCGGAGCGGGAGGCCGCCCGCGGCAAGGCGGCCGAGGCCCTGCGTGAGCTCGACTGGGGCCGCACCCTGCGCGCGATCCGTATGAACGCGATCGACACCCGCTGGGCGTACGGCGACGTCATCGAGACCGTGACCGAGGCCCGCGAGGCCCTCGACGTGATCATCGTGCCCAAGGTGCGCCGGGCGCGCGACGTCTGGTGGGTCGACACCCTGCTCACGCAGCTGGAGGAGACCCTCGGCCTGACCAAGCGCATCGCCCTCGAGGTGCTGATCGAGGAGACCGAGGGTCTGGAGAACGTCGGCGAGATCGCCCGCGCCAGCGACCGGCTCGAGGCGATCATCTTCGGCGCCGGCGACTTCTCCGCGTCGCAGGGCGCTCGAGTCGACACCAACTTCGACCCGGTCGTCGACTACCCCGGGGACATGTGGCACTACGCCCGCGCCCGGGTCGTCGTCGCGGCCCGATCGGCCGGCGTCGACGCCATCGACGCGCCCTTCCCGAACTTCCGTGACCCGGAGGCCTACCGGATCGCCTCGGAGCGCGCCGCGGCGATGGGCTACGTCGGGAAGTGGGCGATCCACCCCAGCCAGGTCGAGCTCGCGAACACCGCCTTCGCCCCCACCCAGGACGAGATCGAGCACGCCCGCCGCGTCGTGGCCGCCTATCGCGAGGCGGAGGCGACCGGCCGGGGCGCGACGAGTGTCGACGGAATGCTCGTCGACGCCGCTCACCTGCGGCATGCCGAGACCGTCACCCGGACCGCCGAACTGGTGAACCGGACCGCCGAGCTGGTCAAAGGCAGCGCCGTCGCCGGCTGACCGACCCCGCCAGAGGAGACGATTCATGCACGATGTCGGAGTAGTCGGCTGCGGTCTCATGGGGGCCGGCATCGCCGAAGTCGCGGCCCGGGCCGAATGTCCGGTCACCGTCGTGGAGTCCGACGACGATCGCGCCCGCGCCGGGCTGGGACGCATCGAGTCCTCGCTCCGCCGAGCCGAGAAACGGGGAAGGATCGGCTCCGCCGACGAGGTGCTGGACCGGATCACCGTCAGCACCGACCTCGAGGCCCTCGCCGACCGCACCTTCGTCGTCGAGGCCATCGCGGAGTCGGAGAAGGCCAAGGTCCGCCTGTTCGGCGACCTGGACAGGATCGTGAAGAGCGACACGGCGGTGCTCGCGTCCAACACCTCGTCGATCCCCATCATGAAGCTCGCGGTGGCGACCCGACGACCGGAGCAGGTCCTCGGGGTGCACTTCTTCAACCCGGTCCCGGTCCTCTCGCTCGTCGAGCTCGTGCCCAGCCTGCTGACCTCTACCGACACGGTGGCGCTCGCCCGGGGCTTCGTCGAGGACACCCTCGGGAAGAAGGCGATCGACTGCCAGGACCGCGCGGGATTCGTGGTCAACGCCTTGATCGTCCCGTTCATCCTCTCGGCGATCCGCATGTTGGAGTCCGGTTTCGCCAGCGCAGAGGACATCGACGAGGGCCTCGTGCGCGGATGCGCGCATCCGCAGGGTCCGCTCCGGCTGGCGGATCTGATCGGGCTCGACACCACCGAGGCGATCGCCGACTCGCTCTATGCGGAGTTCAAGGAGCCGCTCTACGCCCCGCCGCCGCTGCTCGCCCGGATGGTCGAGGCCGGCCTCCTCGGTCGCAAGAGCGGACGTGGCTTCTACACCTACGAGCCCGCGTAGGCGATCGCGGCGCCGCAGAGAGAACCGAGGAAGGACGCTCATGCGTGTTCACAGTCTCGCCGTCGTCGGCGGCGACGGCATCGGACCCGATGTCGTCGCCGCAGCATTGGACGGTGTACGCGCCGCTGAGCGCCGCTTCGGGTTCTCCGTCAGCACCACGGAGTACGAACTGGGTGCCGAGAGATACCTCGAGACCGGCGTCGTGCTCGACGAGGAGACCATCGCCCGGCTCCGCCGGCACGATGCGATCCTGCTCGGGGCGGTCGGAGATCCGCGGGTGACTCCGGGCATCCTCGAGCACGGCCTCGTCGTGGCGCTGCGCGTCGCGTTCCGCCAGTCGGTCAACATCCGCCCGGTCCGGCTGTACCCCGGGGTGCAGAGTCCGGTGACCGGTGTGCGACCCGAGAACTGCGACATCGTGATCATCAGGGAGAACACCGAGGGCCCGTACACCGGCGGTGGCACGACGATGCACGCGGGCACCGCCGAGGCCGTCGCGACCCAGAACTCGGTCACGACCGCGGCCGCGACCACGGAGGCCGCGGAGTTCGCCTTCCGCCTCGCAGCGGCCCGCCGAGGGCGGCTCACGCTCTGCCACAAGAAGAACGTCCTCACCCACGCCGGGCGGCTCTGGAACGACATCGTGCAGGAGGTCGGCGTCCGCCACCCCAGCGTGGCCCACGACTACGTCCATGCCGACGCCATGTGTCAGCACCTCCTCCTGGACCCCGGACGTTTCGACGTCATCGTCACGGACAACCTCTTCGGCGACATCATCAGCGACCTCGGGGCCGTCCTCCAGGGTGGCCTCGGCGTCGCGGCGAGTGCCAACCACAACCCGTCCGGGAGCGCCCCGAGCATGTTCGAGCCGGTCCACGGTTCTGCACCGGACATCGCCGGTAGGGGATGGGCGAATCCGGCAGCGGCGGTCCTGTCGGCGGCGATGTGTCTGTCCACCCTGGGCGAGTCGGAGGCAGCACTCGCGCTCGAAGCAGCCGTCGCGTCGGTCCTCGCCGAGCTGCCGACCCTCGCGGGTCCAGGAATGGGAGTGAGCACCGCCGAGATCGGCAGGAGGATCGCCGACCGTGTCGGGACGGCCGACGTGGACGACGACGGCAAGCCCGGCGCCTCGGTGATGAGCGCGCTCGCCGGGCTCTCCCTCGACCCCGGAAGGACGGGGCGCGGGCTTGTCGGCCCTAGCCGACCACGACCTCAGGTTCGGGGGTGAAGGAGACGAGCACAGCCGGCCTCTGACCGGTGGAGCCACTCGTGGGGCGAAACCCCCGCGCGTGGTGCGAGTTGCGGAGGCTGGAGAGCGGGTACTGCGTCAGCGTTGTCGCTGGTGGGAGGCGCGTGAGGGTTCTCGTGGAATCCTGGCAGTCAAGGGGTCAGGGGTTCGAGTCCCCTCAGCTCCACCCTTCTGAGAAGCCCGGACATCCGTCCGGGCTCTTCTGCTCCGCCGGCCAGGAGATGCCGAGGCCCGAGTCTGCTCGGTTCGCGGGCGGGTAGGGGAGATCGTCCTCGGGTATCCGGCCGCCATGGCAGGCAGTGGGCGACGGCCGCGGTGACCGAGCCGTCCGCGCTGTGTCCGAAGCGCATGCACCATGGTCCGTGCGGCGGGGTTCGTGCCGACCTCTCGTGCGAGGTCCGGACGATGGTGTGCCCCTTCGCCGGGCTCGAGGAGCCGGTCGCCTGGGAGGGCACCCCCGCCCCGGAGCGGGACGCGCCCGCCCTGCTCGCCCGGCCACCGGTCGTCCTCACCGATCTGACCCTGCCGCCCTTCGACCGCGCGGGCCTGACCCGGATCGTGCGGGAGCTCGCCGGGAGCTGCGACGGGCTGCTCGTGGGCGAGCACCAGGCGAGGCCGGACTTCCCGCCGACGCAGATGACCGGCCTGGTCCGGGACGCGGGCGGGGCGCCGGTGATCACGCTGACCTGCCGGGACCGTAACCGGGTGGTGCTGGACCAGGAGCTGTGCGGCCTGGTCGAGGCGGGCGCCGAGGCGGTGTTCTGCGCGACCGGGGACGCCCGCGCCGTCGGCGTGCGCCCCGAGGTGACCCAGGTGTTCGATCTCGACGGGACCGAGCTCGCCGCGCACGCCGCCGCGGCCGGGCTCACGGTCGGCGTTCCCGAGTCGCCCGAGACGCCCCCGCTGCGGATCCGGCCGGGTCGGCTCGCCGAGAAGCAGCGGGCCGGTGCCCAGTTCGCGATCCTCAACCACGTCGGGTCGCCTGCCCGGTTGGCCGAGTTCAGTGCCCGGGCAAGGCAGGCCGGGTGCACGGTGCCGCTGATCGCGGGCGTCGCGGTGTACACCGACGAACGGTCGGCCGCGGTCCTGAGCGCGTTCCCCGGTCTGCACCTGGAGCCCGAGCGGGTCGCCGCGGTGGTCGGCGCGGCGGATCCGGTCGCGGCGGGGATCGCCGAGGCCGTGGCCGAGGCGCGTGCCCTGCTCGCCGTCGAAGGGGTCGTCGGAGTGAACCTGTCCGGCCTGGCGACCGGTCGCGGTCCCGTGGAAGGTGCCGCGATCAAGGCCGCGATCGGCCGTGAGCTGCAGGAGGCGTGATGGACACGGACACACCGATGGAGGCGGAGTTCGACGCGATGCCGGGCTGGACCGCGGACGCCGTGGCCTCGCTCGGCGCCGGGTACGCGGTACCGGCGGCGTGCCGGGGCAGCGCCAGCCCGGCGGCGTTGACGTGGCTCGCCTCCCGGTGCCGTCTCGAGGCGGGAACCCGGCTGGTGGACGTCGGCGGTGGGATGGGAGGCCCGGCCGCCCACGCCCGCGAGGAGCACGGCGTCCGCCCGCTCCTCGTGGATCCGATGCCCGGCGCCTGCCGGGCGGCCCGGCGCATGTTCGGGATTCCTGCGGTGGTCGGCACCGGTGCGCAGCTGCCCGTCGTCTCCGCCCGGGCGGACGCGGCCTGGTGCGTCGGTGTGCTGTGCACGACCGCGGAGAAGGCCGCTGTGCTCGACGAGATCCACCGGGTCCTGGTGCCCGGCGCCCGGCTGGGCCTGTTCGTGCTGGTCGCGGACGGCGGCGACGGGCACGGCGCGGACGTGGAAGGGGCGCCGGAGGGCAACGACTTCCCCACCCGCGACGAGCTGGCCCGCCTTCTCGACGATGCCCGTTTCCGGCTCGTCGAGTCGGTGGATCTCGCCGATCTCCCCGGACCGCCACGCAGTTGGCAGGACCGGATCGCACGGGTCGACGCCCTCGTCGAGGCGCGGCACGGCCACGAAGCGGCCTGGCAGTGCACGCGGGAACAGGAGGAGCGGCTCTCCCGCCTGCTCGGGACGGGCCGGCTCACGGGGGTCCTGCTCTGCGCCGAGACCTGACCCCGTTCGGCCGGGCCCCGACCCCTCGGCACCGCGAACCCCGGCGATGACGGTTCCAGGGGCGGAGGGCGTGCCCGGACTGGGCCGGACGGCTGCGGTAGGGTCCGCCGGACGGCTCGACCACGGAGGTACGACCGGCATGACCGCCGCGATCGTCGGACCCGGAGGCGCCGGGGGCGCCGGTGCCGGGACGGAGCGGGCCCGGGCGCTCGAGACCCTCGGGATCGAGGCGGGGGAGCGGGAGGAGCGCTTCGACCGGATCACCCGGCTCGCGCGCCGCCTGTTCGGGGTGGAGATCGCCGCCGTGACCCTGCTCGACGAGGACACCCAGTGGGTGAAGTCGGAGAGCGGCTACTCGGGAGCCGAACCGGTGCCGGTCGAGGACGCGATGTGCCGGGTCACGCTCGGCGAGCCGACCGCGCGGACGGTCGTGGAGGACACCCGGGTGGATCCGCGCTTCGCCCGCAACCGCTTCGTCGTCGGGGAGCCGAACGTCCGGTTCTACGCCGGGGAGGCGCTCACCACCGCGTCCGGCACACGGGTCGGCACGCTGTGTCTGTTCGACTCCCGCCCGCGCACCTTCACCGCGACGGACGTCGCGATACTGCACGAGCTCGCCGCCTGGGCCGAGACGGAGCTGCAGCGCTCGGCGGAGATGGACCGGGCCGCGGAGGTCCAGCGGGCGCTGCTGCCCGGCCGCGGCACCGTGGACCTGGACGGCTACGAGGTCACGGGATCCTGCGTCCCGGCCCGGGCGGTCGGCGGCGACCTCCTGGACTGGTACCGGCTGCCGCCGGACGACGGCGGGGAGGCCGACGTCGTGCTGACGCTCGGCGACGTCATGGGCAAGGGCATCGGCGCCGCGCTGCTGATGGCCACGGTCCGCTCGGCCCTCCGCACGGCGGGTCGGCGGGCGGGCCCGGCCGAGGCGGTGCGGCAGGCCGCGCTGGCTCTCGAGGCGGACCTGGAGGGCACCGGCACGCTGGTCACCCTGTGCCACGCCCGGCTGTCCCCGCAGAGCGGCGTGCTGCGGTGGGCGGATGCCGGGCACGGCCTCATGTTCCTCGTCCGCGCCGACGGCACCGTCCTGCGGCCCGGGCCGGGCGGGTTGCCGCTCGGCGTGCTGCCCGACGACCGGTGGCCGGAGGAGCGCGTCGCCCTCGGCCCCGGCGACCTCGTGGTGGCGTTCAGCGACGGCCTGCTGGACCTCTTCCCGACGGTCGAGGCCGCGTTCGCCGAGGTGGCCTCGCTGGTGACGGCCGACCCGGCGGGCTGTGTCGCGGAGCTGGAGCGTCGCGCGCGGGAGGCCGCCCTGCCCGACGACGTCACCTGCCTGGTCGTCCGACGATGCCGGTGATCAGCCGGGACCTCCGCTACCCGGGCACACCCCCGTGCCTGGAGGTGGTGCAGGACGCGCTCGCGGCCCTGTGGCGGGAGGCGCCCCAGGTCGACGGCGCGGACCGCATGTCGTTCGAGACCGCGCTGGTCGAGATCGTCGGCAACGTCGTCGAGCACGCCCGCCGATCCGACGGGCAGCCCGTCGACGTGCACATGCGCATCGCCGTGCACGACGACCGCCTGGAGGCCCGGATGGAGGACGACGGCGCCCCCTCCGGCGTCGACCCGGGAACGGCGGTCCTGCCCGCGGACGACCTGGCCGAGAGCGGCCGGGGCCTCGCACTCGCCGCCGCGGTCGCGGACCTGGAACACGTCCGGTGGGCGGGCCGCAACGTGTGGACGGTGGTCCGCCGCCGGACGTGATCCTCGGGCCGGGCCCTCCGCCTCAGCTGCCGAAGGCGCCCCGCACCGTCGCGGCCGGCCGCAGGACGCGGTCGAGGTTGGTCAGCTCCAGCACGGTGCGCACCTGCTCGCCCGGCCGGGCGATCCGCAGGTCGCCACCGGCCTGGCGGCAGGTCTTGAGCCCGGAGACGAGCGCACCGAGGCCGGAGGAGTCGATGAACTCGGTGGCCTCCAGGTCGACGACCACGTGGGTGCGGCCGCTCTCCACGGTCTCGGTGACCAGGTTGCGCAACGCCGCGGTGGAGGTCATCGTGAGCCGGCCCTCCGGCCGGATCACCGCGGTGCGGGGGTCGGGGTGCTCGGTGCCGAAGTTCATGGCGTCTGGGTCACTTTCTCCTCCTCGGACTCGGGGCCGGTGTAGGTGGCCGCCGAGATCACGACCGACAGGATCACCAGGTCGAACAGGACCCAGAAGAGGTTGACGACCAGGCTGAGCAGGTCGAAGTCCGCCGTGCCGAGCAGGAAGCGCACGGTGCCGACGACCGCCGACAGCGCGAGCAGGGCCATGGCGGTGAGCTGCGGCCACACGAGCCGCCACGGTGGACGGGCCCGCTCCTGCTTGGTCTTGGGCGTGACGACGAACCCGAGTGGCCGCTCGAACCACACGTTGGCGAAGGCCGTCCAGGTGGCGCGGATCCACAGCGGGAACAGGGCCAGACTGTACTGGGTGCCGCGCCACGTGCGCTTGCCGTAGCCGATGACCAGGAACAGCAGCTGGTTGAGCAGCAGGTAGGGGATCAGCCGGACCAGGAAGTCCGGGCCGTAGCTGACCACGGGCCGGATGTCGAAGCACAGGAAGACGACCGGAGCCGCCAGGTACACCACGGCGAAGAACCCGCTGAGGTAGCTCCACATCGTGGCGAAGTACATCAGCCGCTGGCCCCAGGCGAGTCCCTTCTGGACCAGGGGGTTCTCCTTGAGCATCACCTGCAGCGTGCCCTGGGCCCAGCGCAGCCGCTGGTGCAGCATCGTGCCGAGGTCCTCCGGCGCCAGGCCGTTGGCCAGGATCTCGTGGTGGTAGACGCTGCGCCAGCCCATGCCGTGCAGGCGCATCGCGGTGGCCATGTCCTCGGTGACGGACAACGTGGCCATCGGCATGATCGGCTGCGCCTCGTCCGACCGGCTGACGTCGACCGCGTCGACCAGGGCCCGTACCGAGGACAGGGCGTTGAGCGGTGACATCTCCCGCGACGCGAGCCGGGCCAGCGCCGCGTCGTCGAGCACGGCGGGGACGAGCCGGCCGTTCCCGTCGTGGTCCCCGCCCGGTGCCGGGCCGGCACCGAGCTCGCCGAGCTCCTCGAGGTCGCGGGCCAGCGCGGCGAGGTCGGCGTCGACCACGCCGCGCGAGGCCTCGTCGACGCGCTGCCGGAAGCGGTAGGTGACCTCGGAGTAGGACGATCGCGTGTTCCCCAGTTCCCGGCGCGCCTGCCCGACGGCCTCGGTGACCTTGTCCAGCGCGGCCCGCACCTCGGGTCCCTGGTCGGCGGCCTCCTTGCGCGCCTGCGACAACAACCGGTCCGCGGTCCGGAGAACCTGCCGGATGCCGGTCTCGACCTGCCGGACGTATTCCGCGAGGCCCAGCTGCATGAGCGCCTCGCGCCGCAGCACGGCGTTGGAGCCGCAGAAGAAGGCGGCGTTCCAGCCGTCCTTGCCCTTCTGGATGGGGCCGTAGAAGAGCGGGGCCTGGCTCCCGAGGGGGTCGGAGGCGGTGACGTTGGTGAAGAACTGCGGGGTCTGCACCAGGGCGACCTCGGGATCGCGGAACCAGCCGAGGGTGCGCTCCAGGATCTCCGGCTCCGGGATCTGGTCCGCGTCGAGGATCAGCAGGAACTCGCCGTCGGTCTGCATCAGGGCGTTGTTCAGGTTCCCCGCCTTGGCGTGCCGGGGCATGTTCTCCCAGCTCGGATCCCGGGTGAGGTACCCGATGCCCGCCTCCAGGGCGGCGGCGCGCATCTCGGGCCGGGCACCGTCGTCGAGCACCCAGGTGTTGTGCGGGAAGCGGATCGCCCGCGCCGCGCGCGCCGTGGTCATCACCATGTCGATCGGCTCGTTGTAGGTCGTGATGAACACGTCCACGGTGGCGACCGGGGACGGCGACGGCGGCTCGCCCCGTTCCTTCATCCGCCACATCGTGATGCCGAACAGGAACGCATCGACCAGGCTGTAGGTCTCCGCGAGCACGAGGGGCAGCGCGATCCACCAGACGGACCAGTTGACCGACTCGAGCCAGCGCCAGACCACGTAGTTCACGCCCAGCGACAGCGTGAGGACGACCAGGATCCGGACGAGCGCGCGGTTCGCGGGCTTCGGCCTGCGGTGCCGCGCGGAGGGCGGGGCAGCGGTCATTCGCACACCCTCGTGGTGGGCCGGGGGTGCCGGGGGGCGTTCATGACCGGGAAGGATAAGGAGATGAGCGGTTTCCGGCAGGTCGGCGTGCCGTTACGGGGCGCGAGGGGGTTCTTTCGGGGCGGTCTGGTGACGGTGGGTGCCGGCGTCCTCGGGCTGCTCCTGCTGGCGGCCGCGGCCCCCGCGCCGGCGCCGCCCGCCGTCGGCGTCGCGGCCGGCGACCTCGGCGCGGTCGCCGAGTTCGGCCGGGCCGCCGGGGTGCGACCGGCCCTGGAGGAGTGGTACGCGGGGTGGGCCGGCGCCCCGGCCTTCGACGTCGCCCGCGCCGACGCGGCGGTGGCAGAGGGAGCAGTGCCCGTGCTCACCTGGGAACCATGGGCGCCGGGTGGCGGGCTCGTGCAACCGGAGTACGCCCCGGCCCGGATCGCGGCCGGGGACCACGACGCGTACATCGCGGACTTCGCCCGGCAGGTCCGGCACTGGGGCGGGAGGCTCGCTCTGCGGTTCGCGCACGAGGCCGACGCGCCCCACTATCCGTGGAGCGTCGGCGTCGGCGGCAACACCGCCGCCGACGTGGTCGCCGCGTGGCGGCACGTGCGCGCGGTGTTCGAGGCCCAGGGCGCCGACGTGATCTGGGTGTGGTGCGTCAACGTCCACGCGCCGGGCACCGCGGAGTACGCGCCGCTCTACCCGGGCGACGACGCGGTCGACTGGATCGGGCTCGACGGCTACAACGGCGGGGACGCCGTGCCCTGGGGTGGGTGGCGGTCCCCCGCGGAGGTCTTCGGCGCGAGCCTCGCCGACCTGCGGGCCCTGTCGGACAAGCCCGTCCTGGTCACCGAGACCGCCAGCGCCGAGGAGGGCGGCGACAAGGCGGCATGGATCCGGGCCCTGTTCACGTTCGCGGCGCAGGAGCGGATCCGCGGCCTGGTCTGGTTCCAGGAGGACAAGGAGGCGGACTGGCGGATCACCAGCTCGGCGGCCGCGGCCGCGGCGTTCCGCGATCAGGCCGTCGTCTCCGCCCCGCCGCCGGTCCCATCGCGCCTCGGGCGGTGATCCCCCGGACCGGCGGCGCCGACCGCGGCATCAACGCACTCTGGACGGCGGCCGCGCGGCGCAGCTCGTCGGCCCGGTCCAGCTCCTGCTCGGCGGCCGCGGCGAGAACCACTGCTGGTTCTCGTCGATCGGCGACACCGTCGCCGTCGGCACGCCGGACAGCGCCTGCGCGAGCCGGGTGATGCGGTCGAAGCGCTCCTCCGGCACGTCGGGCCGCACCCCGGGCGCGGGCGACGGGGTTCAGGATGTCCGGGCGTGGCCGAGTCGTTCGTGGATCTCGGGTGCGCCGTCGCCGTCGAGCTCGGACAGCGCGGCCGTGCGGCCGGCGAAGGTCGTGATCAGCGCGGACGCGGTCGCCCGCACCTCCGGACCGGCGCCGAGGGACCAGTCGGCGTCGGTGGTGGTGAAGGTCAGGCCCGCCAGCAGGCCCGAGGGCACCAGGCCGCGGGCACGGGGACCGGTCAGCTGGTCCAGGACCGTGGCGGCGGCCGCCGGGCTCGGGCCGTGGGGCAGGCCCAGGGGCCGGTAGACGTCCTCCGCGTGGATCACCAGATGGGACAGCGGAGCTTCGGGCGGCGCGCCGGGGACGCGGAAGGGTCGCCGCGGCGTCGCCCCCAGCGCGGCCGTCACCTCGGCGTGGGGTCGCGCGTCGCCGGTGGCCCACCGGTCGGCGAGCCGGTCGAAGTCGAAGCGGGCCGCGGCCATGCGCACCAGGAAGCCCGGAACGGAGAGCTCGTAGGGCATGAGCAGGTGGACCGCCACGTCGCGGACCCGCCAGCCCGCGCACAGGCTCGGTGCGCTCCACTGCGCGTCGTCGAGGGCGTCGAGCGCGGTCACCAGCCGGGCGGTCTCGGCCTCGAGGAGCGCCCTGATGTCGGTCATCGGTTCTCCCGTGGTCAGAAGGCGGACGGCAGCGGGCTGCCGGTCTCCAGGACGGACTTGAGGTCGGAGAGCACGAACGGCCAGCCGCCGCCGGACCGCACGTCGTCGCCGGCGACGAGATGCGCGTGCACGGGGGCGTCGTCGAGCTGGTGGACGACGGTCAGCCGGGTCACGTCGGCGCCGATCGGCTCGAGCTCCCAGGTGACCCGGGTGGGCGGCTCCGCCGCAGCGGCCGGGTCGAACAACAGCCGGTAGGTCTGCACCAGCCGGCGCGGCGGGTCGGCCTCGAGCACCTCGCCGTCGACGACCACCTCGGCCACGCCCATCCGGCGCAACCGCTCGTTGGTCCGGCCCCGGAACGCGCCGCCGGGGCGCAGGTCGAACTCCATCGGCCCGTAGCCGTAGCGGGCGGACCACTCCGGGGAGGTGATCGCCTCCCAGACGGCTTCGGGGGTGGCCTTGATGTGCACGCGGAACACCTGGGTGACCGCTGCGGGGGCGGGTGAGGACACGTCGCCGCCTTCCAGTCGGGTCTTGAGCTCGGCGAGCAGCGACACCCGCCGCTCGGTGTACTTGTCGATCCACCGGTCGTGGATCAGCCGGACCGGCACGGGGTTGAGGAAGTGCAGCTTCTCCCGCCCGGAGCGGCGGGTGACGACCAGATCGGCTTCCTCCAGCACGCGCAGGTGCTTCATGACGCCGAAGCGGGTCATCTCCAGGTGCGCCTCCAGCTCGCTCAGGGTCTGGCCGTCGCGAGCCAGCAGCCGGTCGAGCAGCAGTCGCCGGGACGGGTCGGCCAACGCCTTGAACACGCGGTCGTCCGTACCCATGCGGTGAAGATAGGTGACCATATGGTCACGTGTCCAGCCCTCCTCGTTCCCGGCGCCCGATCTCAGTTCGTAAGAGAAGAAAACCTATACTCGCAAACGTAGGTCCAGCGTGTCAGGCGGACCGATGCCCCCACCGGAAGGAGGTCGACGACTCGCGCGATGACCACGCCGCTGCCGCACCGAACCCGCTCCCGCGCGGGGATGCACCACCGCGCCCCGGACCTCTCCGCCGAGTCCGCCCGTCGGTCGCGGCCGAGGACGCCCTGCCCGCCACCGCACCGGCGCCCCGTCCCGACGGCCCGGTCCTCCCGCCGACGGGTCGCGCCGGAGCTGGCGCCGGGGAAGCTGCTGGCCGGTGCCGGTGCCGCCGCCACCAGTGCCGTGATCGGGTCGAGCTTCGGCGCCGACGGCACCGTGCTGGGGGCCGCGCTCGGTTCGGCGATCAGCACGATCGCCGCCGTGCTGTACCAACGCTGGCTCGAGCACGCGGGGAGGACCGTGCGGGCCCGGCTGGTCGTCGGCCGGAAGCAGGTCGATCCCCTGGCCGGCCCCGGCGTCTCGGCGGCGACCCTCGGGCCGGAGAGAGCCGCGCCGCACCGGCGCACGCGCCGGGGAGGTCGCGTCGGACCCACCCTCGCGGCGGCGGTCGGCGGGTTCGTCCTGGCCATGGCGGGGGTCACGGGAGCGGAGCTCGTGCACGGCACCCCGCTCGGCGGCGGATCGTCCGGGACCTCGATCGGGACCGTGGTCTCCGATGGTGAGCGCGCCGGTGGTCCGCCGCCGACCACGGCTCCCGGCAGGGGGTCCGTGCGGTCGCCGGGCGGGACCGTCGCGCCGACGCCCGTGCCGGCCGCCGGACCGGCGCCGGGTGCCGCCGCCGATGACGAGGGCCGGACCGAGGCCGGGCCGACCGCGACCCCGGACCGTGCCCCGCGGACCACGACGTCGCCGACCCCGTCGTCGACCACGCCGACCTCGGCCACGGACGGCGGGGGTGGGATCGTCGGGACGTGGACGTCACGGGGGACGACCGGTCCCTCGACAGGTGCCGCGAAGACGGACAGCGTCCCTTCCTGACGACGTCCGCGCCTCGAACCCGTACCTCCTCCGGAGGGAGTGCTCCGCACCGTGTCCGACGACCACCGCACCACCCCCGCAGCCGCCCCGCGCCGGCCGCGGACCCAGGTCCACCCGTTGACCCTCGAGCAGGTCACGCTGCTGATCGAGGCCCCGCACCGCTTCCCGGAGCGGTACGGCCTCCGCCTGGCCGACGGCTACCTCGCCTTCCCCGAGGCCCTTCCGGCCACCCGGGAGGCGCTCCTCGGCGGGACCCCGCCCGAGTGGTTCAGTCACCTGATCGTCGATCCGGACGCCGAGGAGGTCGTGGGCCTCGGCGGCTACAGCGGGCCGCCGGTCGACGGCGCCGTGGAGATCGGCTACGGCGTCGCGCCCGCCCGCCGGGGGCGCGGCCACGCCACCGCCGCCGCGCGGGCCTGGGTCGACTCGGCCCGCGCACGCGGGGCGACCCGCGTTGTCGCGCACACCCTGGCCGAGGACGGTCCGTCCACCGTGGTGCTGCGCCGCTGCGGCTTCACGCGGGTCGCCGAGCTGCAGGACCCGGAGGACGGCCCGCTCTGGCGGTGGGAGGCGCGTTGACGCCCTCGGACGCGGCGGCGAACACTCCGAGGATGGAGAACGAGGAGCGGGCGAGGCACCACGCCGGGCTGGCCGAGGAGCACGTGGCCGAGGACGACGCCGCCGCGCACGCGTCCCTGGCCGCCTACTACGCCGCGCTCGAGACCAACGCGCTCCTGCGGCAGGTGCTGGAGCGTCCGATGCCGTCGATCGTCGCGCCGGCCCGTCCCGGGCGGGCCGATCCGCCGTCACCACCCGAGCACCCTGGTCCCGACCGGCCACTGCCGCTGCGCCCTCCGCAGCCGCCGCCCATCTACATGTCCGGGAGGCCGTCGTAGGTCGGCTCCGGGGGAGTGCCCCTGGCGACGGCGCGCGGGATCAGAGGGGCGGCAGGGTCTGGGCCTGGCCGACGAGCGGGCGCAGCGGATCCCCGGCCTCGTGCAGCCGGTCGAGGGCGGTACGCACGGTCCACCGGTCCGGGGTCAGCGCGGGGTCGTCGAGCTCGGCCCAGGTGAGCGTCATCGAGACGGGGGCGTCGGGCCCCGGCCGCGGGCTGAACGGCGCGACCAGGGTCTTGTTGATGGCGTTCTGGGTGTAGTCCAGCCGCGCCAGGCCGCGGCGGCGGTCGGTGTGCCATTCCCAGGAGACCAGCTCGGGCACCATCCGGCCGACGGCGCGCGAGAGCTTCTCGACCCAGGCACGCGTGTCGTCGAAGGAGTAGCCGGGCGCGATCGGCACCCAGATCTGCACACCCCGCTTCCCGGTGACCTTGGGCGCGGCCTCGACCTCCAGGTGCTCCAACGCCGTGCGGTAGAGCCGGGCGAGGACGAGCACGTCGTCGAAGCCCAGGGCGGGACCCGGGTCGATGTCGATCAACGCCCAGGTCGGCTGGTGCACGTCGGGCAGGGCCGAGGTCCACGGGTGCAGCTCGATCGCGCCGTAGTTGGCCAGCCACACCAGCGCCGGGGTGCTGTCGACGACGAAGTAGACCTGCGTCTCGTCCGGATCGGCCTCGGGGTTGTGCCAGCGGCGCAGCCAGTCCGGGGCGTGGCCGGGCACCTCCTTCTGCCAGAAGCCGGGGCGGGCGGTGCCGTCCGGGTAGCGGTGCAGGTTCACCGGCCGCCCGGCGAGGTAGGGGAGCAGGTAGGGCGCGATCCGCGCGTGATAGCGGATCAGGTCGCGCTTGGTCACGGGCGGCCCGGCCCGCCCCGGGAACAGGACCTTGTCGAGGTTGGTCAGGGCGAGCTCGCGCCCGCCGACCGCCCACCGGCCCCGCTTCCCGAGGGCGTCGAGGGCGGCCAGCTCCTCCTCGGTCGCCGCGGCCTGCTGCGCCGGGTCGGCCGCGGCGAGCGGCACCGCGGCGTGCTCGGCGGGGGCGCCGCTCTGCCACATCGCCGCCGGCGCCGCGGCGACCTCGTCGTTGGTGCGGCCGCTGAGCACCGAGCGCGGGTGCTCCTCCGGGTCCCAGCCCTCCCGGGCGTGCTCGTCGTGCTTGTGCACGAGCACCCACTGCTCCTTGCCGGAGCCGGAGCCGGAGCCGGAGCCCGACCCGGTGCGGTCGTGCCGCCGGACGAGCACGAACCGTCCGCCCAGCTTCTCGCCGTGCAGGTCGAAGTGCAGCTCGCCGCGCGCGACCGCGGTCGCGGGGTCCTCCGTGCCGGCGGGCTCCCACGTCCCGCGGTCCCACACGATGACGTCGCCGCCCCCGTACTGCCCCTTGGGAATGACCCCCTCGAAGTCCGCGTAGTCCAGCGGGTGGTCCTCGACGTGCACCGCCATGTGCCGCACCGACGGGTCGAGGGTGGGGCCCCGCGGCACCGCCCAGCTGGCGAGCGCGCCGTCGATCTCCAGCCGGAAGTCGTAGTGCAGCCGCCGGGCCCGGTGCCGTTGCACCACGAAGATCGGCGCCTCCGCGCTCGGCGTGCCCCCGGTGGGCTCGGGGGTCACCGCGAAGTCGCGCATCGCCGCGTAGGTCGCCAACCGGTCGTCGGCCGACGACGACGGCGCCACCGCGACCGGCGGCCCCAGGGTGATCTCCTCCGGGTCCCGGTCCGGGCGCAGCCCGCGCCAGGAGGCGTGCCGCAGCCGGCCCTCGCGGGTGATCGTGCGGTACTCCACCTCCCCGACCCACCGCGGCTCGACCCAGCGGGCGTGCCGGGCGTGGTCGCGCGGGACCGGCTCGTCGAACGGGCTCGACGCGCGCCGCAACGGGGTGAGCCGCTCCAGCAGCGCCCGCAGCGCCTCCTCGGTGAACCCCGTGCCGACGTGTCCGAGGTAACGCAGCCGGCCGTCGGCGTCGTGGGCACCGAGGAGCAGCGAGCCGAGCGTGGAGCCGCGCCGCCCTTGACCGGGCGTCCAGCCGCCGATCACCACCTCCTGGGTCTTCAGCAACGCGGTCTTCACCCAGGCCGGCGAGCGGTGGCCCGGCTCGTAGCGGGAGTCGAGGCGCTTGGCGACGATCCCCTCCAGCCCGTGCTCGCGCGCCACGTCGAGCACGCGGGCGGGCTCCACGTCGACGAACGCGGGCGGCACCGTCACCCGGGGCCACGCCTGCGCCCCCAGGCCCTCGAGCCGCTCGCGCCGCTGGTCGTAGGGGAGGTCGAGCAGTTCCTCCCCGTCGACGCACAGCACGTCGAACAGGTAGAGCGAGACCGGCACCTCGTCGAGCAGCCGGGCACCCGGGGACCGCACGTGCATCCGCTGCTGCATCAGCCCGAAGTCCGGCCGCCCCTGCGGGTCGAGCGCGACGATCTCGCCGTCGAGCAGCAGCTCCCGCCCGTCGCCGATCCCGCTCAGCTCCGGATAGCCGGCCGTGACGTCGTTGCCGTTGCGGCTGACGATCCGGACCCCGTCGCCGTCGACGGCGAGCACGGCCCGCACCCCGTCCCACTTGAACTCCACCGCCCAGTCCGGGCCGGACGGTGGGTCCCCCGCGACGGCGAGCATCGGCCGGGGCAGCGGCGGCGGTTCCCCCGCGGCTGTGCGGCGGTCCGTCATCGGCGGCACCCGCCCGCGTCGCGCTCGGTCCCCACCACGCACCTCCCCGCTATCGCACCTACCCGGAACGCGCGGCCCGCACACGGCGGCCGACGTCAGCGGCCCGCCCATCCGGGTTCGTGCCCGTACCGGGGACTGGATCCGGCTCCACCGGGAAGGGACACGGACCTGTGGCCGCAACCCGGGAGAGGGACCCATGCGAGGAGCAGTGCTGTACGCCCCCGGCGAGATCCACGTCGAGGACCGCCCGGACCCGACGATCGAGCACCCCACGGATGTGATCATCCGGCTGGCCGCCACGTGTGTGTGCGGCTCGGACCTGTGGCCCTACCGCGGCATCGCCGCCGTCGACGGACCGGCGCCGATGGGCCACGAGTACGTCGGCGTCGTCGAGGAGATCGGCGACGACGTGCGCACCGTGCGGCCGGGCCAGTTCGTCGTCGGCTCGTTCTTCGCCTCGGACAACACGTGCGAGATCTGCCGGGCCGGCTACCAGTCGCGCTGTGTGCGGGCCGAGTCCGTCGGCGCCATCGGCACCCAGGCCCAGTACGCGCGCATCCCGTTGGCCGACGGCACACTGGTCGCCACGCCGGAGCCGCCGCCCGACGACCTGGTTCCCGGCCTGCTCGCCGCCTCCGACGTGCTGGGCACGGGCTGGTTCGGTGCCGTGGCCGCCGAGGTCGGGCCGGGCAGGACCGTGGCCGTGGTCGGCGACGGCGCGGTCGGGCTGCTGGCCGTGCTGGCCGCCAGGCAGCTCGGCGCGGAACGGGTCGTCGCCATGAGCCGCCACGAGCCCCGGCAGAAGCTGGCGCGCGAGTTCGGGGCCACCGACATCGTCACCGAGCGCGGCGACGAGGGCGTGGCCCGGATCAAGGAGCTCACCCGCGGGCTGGGCGCGCACTCGGTGATCGAGGCCGTCGGCACCCAGGAGTCGATGATGCAGGCCGTCCGCTCCACCCGGCCCGGTGGGCACGTCGGTTACGTCGGGGTCTCCCACGGTGTGGCGCTGCCCGGGCAGGAGCTGTTCTTCGCCGAGGTCCACCTGCACGGCGGCCCGGCTCCGGTGCGGCGCTTCCTGCCCGAGCTGATCGAGCTGGTCTGCACCCGCACGATCGACCCGGGGAAGGTCTTCGATCTCGAACTGCCGCTCGACGAGGCCGCCGAGGGGTACCGGGCGATGGACGAGCGCCGCGCCGTCAAGACCCTGCTCCGACCCTGACCCTTCGTCGCCGGTCCCTCGGCACGGACTCCGTGCTCCGCGCCGGGGCCCGGGCGCGGTGGGCGGAGGCGTTGCAGGGCCGACCGTGCCGTGCGGGCCCTGCGATGGGCCGGTTGCGGTCGTCGGGTTGGAGCCGCGTTGGAGTCACACGCGCGAGGATGGGCGCGTCGCCGCCCGGCGGGGCCGGAACTCCGGGAGGACCCGGACGAGCAGCACCCAGGAGGACCCGTGACCGCGCCGGGTGACCTGGTCGAGATCGACGGGACCGTCCTCGTGCCCGCCCGGGACCTCGAGCAGATGCGCGATCCCGGCCGGGACGAGGACGGCCGGTGAACCCGCGGCGGTGGCTCGTCCTGGTCGCCATGACCGGGTCGCTGTCGATGATCATGCTCGACCAGACGGTCGTGTCGGTGGCACTGCCGTCGATGGCCCGCGAGCTGCCGCTGACGCCCCACGGCCAGCAGTGGGTGGTCAACGCCTACGTGCTCGCCATCGCCGCGCTCGTCGCGCTCGGCGGCAAGGCGGCGGACCTGCTCGGGCGGCCCCGCGCCTTCCAGATCGGCGTCACGCTGTTCTTCCTCGCCTCGGCCGGGTGCGCGGGCGCCTGGGACACCGCGTCGATCATCGCGTTCCGCGCGCTGCAGGGCGCCGGGGCGGCCCTGATGATGCCGGTGTCCGCGACGATCGTGCTGGCGGTCTTCCCCGAGGCCGAACGCGGCCGCGTGATGGCCCTCTACGCCGGGATCAGCCAGGTCTTCCTGGCGCTCGGTCCGCTGGTCGGCGGGCTGCTCACCGAGTACGTGACCTGGCGGGCGGTGTTCCTGCTCAACGTGCCGGTGGGGCTGGCCACGCTGGCACTCGTCGCCGTCGCCACGGTGCCGAACCTGCCGGTCCCGGGCTCGCGCATCGGGGTGGGCGACGCCGCCCTGGTCGTCCCGGGGCTGGCCCTGGTCACCCTCGGGATCCAGCAGCTCGCGGGCTGGGGTGCGCCCTCGGTCGCGCTGCTCGTGGCCGGTGCCGGGCTCGTCGCGTGGTTCACGGTGCGGCAGCTGCGGGCGGCCGATCCGCTGATCCACCTGCGGCTGTTCGCCGACCGCGGCTTCACCGGCGACGCCGTGGTGATGGGGCTGGTGCAGTTCGGCCTGCTCGGGATCGTCCTCTACAGCTCGATCTACCTGCAGGAGCTGCTCGGCTTCGGCCCGATGGCGGCGGGCCTGGCGGCGCTGCCCCTGATCCTGCCGTTGACCCTGGCCGCACAGGTGGGCGGCCGCTGGTTCGACCGGGCCGGCGTGCGGGCGCCCGTGCTGGTCGGCATGGCGGTGTGCACGGTGGGGATCGTCGCCTGGCTGCTCGCGCTGCCGGGGCTGACCTACACCTGGCAGGTCCCCGGCATGGTGCTGGTCGGCGTGGGGCTGGGACTCACCCTGTCCCCGACGAACACGGACGCCCTGGGCCGGGTCCCCGACGCCGAACGCAGCCAGGCCTCCGGCGTGGTGCAGACCGTCCGGCAGCTCGGCGGCACGCTCGGCGTCGCGGTCATCGGCAGCGTCGTGCTCGGCCTGGGTCCCGCGCTGCCCGGCCGGACCGGCACGGCCGACGCCATCGCCGCCGGCTTCGGCGTCGCCGCCGGCGCCTTCGCCCTCGCCGTCCTCGCCGGCTTCCTGCTGCTCGGCGCCGCCCGCACGGCGCCCGCCCCCGCCCCCTGACCGGGCGGTCAGGCGGACCCGACCCGGCCCCCACCGGCCATCCTCACGCCGCCCACAACCACCACGCACGACACCGCCTCGACAGCCGATCTCCCACAGGGACTCAGCGCACGGGGTCGGCGTCGGTGGTCGACGCGGCCTGGGCGAGCAGCCCGTCGACGAGGACCCGCAGCGCCCGGGGGTAGGTGTCCCGGGCCGCCAGCGCCGGCCACCGGTCGCCGATGGCGGCGAGGCGGGGCAGTCGGGTCGCGTCGAGCCCGGCGAAGAACTCCGTGGGGCGCTCGACCTCGGCCGGCCGGCGGGTGGCGGAGTGGGACCGGACGAGGGTCTCGCCGACCGTGAAGTACCAGATGTTGCGGAAGACGTCGACGGCCTGGTCGGGCGTGCAGCCGTGGTCCTGGGCCCCGGCCACGATCGCCTCGACTATCCACAGGGCCGGTTCGCCGAGCAGGCCGACGAGGCCGTCGACGGTGAGGACCTCCGCGGCCCAGGGCCACGCCACGAGCGCGTCGTGCATCGCGGTCGCGGCGGCGACGATGCGGTCCCTCGGCTCGTCGGGCAGGTCGGGGCGCTCGATCCGGGCGGTGTGGTCGTCGAGCAGCTGGACCAACAGGTCCTGCTTGTCCCGGACGTGGTGGTACAGCGTGGTCGCCCCGACGCCGACCTCCGCGGCGAGCCGGCGGATGGTCAGCTTCTCCCAGCCCTCCTGATCGATGATCCGGCGGGCCGCCGCCAGGATCTGCGCACGGGAGGTCACCGGTGGTCGGCCGGTGCGGCCGTTCGCCGATCTCCCGCGGGGCACCGTCCCATCATGCTGTCTCCCCGTCCTGCTCCGCGAAGCCGGACCCACTCGCAAACCCGCTCGACGGGCGAGCGGTGCCGCGGTACTTTTCGAACATGTTCCGAAACTCTGTGCGCGTCCTCGATCTGTTCGACACCTCGATCCAGCTCCGGGCCGGCGGCCACGCCGAGCCCGGCGGCGGGCGCGACGGCGCCGGTCCGGGCCTGTGGACGGTGGCGGCGCACCGGGCCGCCGACGACCGCTCGCTGCACTCCGACGTGTGGGAGCGCCACCCCGCCGGGCAGGAGGTCCTCTGCGTGCTGTCCGGCGCGATCACCGCCTACCTGCGCGACCACGACGACGGCGGACGGCCCGTCGCCACGCTCGGCCCCGGCCGGGCCCTGGTCGTCCCGGCCGGGTGCTGGCACCGGCTGACCGTCGCCGAGCCCGGCGACCTGCTGGTCGTCACGCCGCGCGCCGGCACCGAGCACGAGCGGGTGCACCGCGACGGGAGCGCGGGGGAGCGATCGTGACCGCCACCGACCTGGCGCCCGGACATCCCGTCGCCGATCCCGTCGCCCGCCCGGGGCGCACCCTCGCCGCGGTGGCCCTCGTGCAGTTCCTGGTGTCGCTGGACCTGTCGGTGGTGAACGTCGGCCTCCCGCAGATCGCCGCCGGCCTCGGGTTCGGCCCGGTGGGCCTGACCTGGGTGATCCACGCCTACGCCCTCACCTTCGGCGGGCTGCTCCTGCTCGGGGGCAAGGCCGCGGACCGGCACGGCCGCAGGCGGGTCCTGCTGCTCGGGCTCGGCCTGTTCGGCCTCGCCTCGCTCCTGGGCGGCTTCGCGCAGGACCCCGCCCAGCTGGTCGCCGCCCGTGCCGCACAGGGCGTCGGCGCCGCCGCGCTGGCCCCGGCCGCGCTGGCGCTGCTGACCGCGACCTTTCCCACCGGCAGGGCCCGCGTCCGCGCCTTCGGCGTCTGGAGCGCGACGAACGCCGCCGGCGGCGCCCTCGGCGTCCTGGCGGGCGGCCTGCTGACCGAGTACGCCGGCTGGCGCGCGGTGATGTTCGTGAACGTCCCGATCGTCGCGGGCGCCCTCGCCCTCGCCGCGCGGGTCGACGCCGGTCCGCCGCCGGTGCGCGGCGGCCGTCCGGACGTCCTCGGGGCGGTCCTGGCCACGGCGGGCGTGGCGCTGCTGGTGCTCGGCGTCGTCCGCACCGACCGCCATCCGTGGTCCTCACCGGTCACGGTCGCCACCCTGGTCCTCGCCGCCGCGCTGCTGGCCGGGTTCGTCCTCGTCGAACGGACCGGCACGCGCGAACCGCTGCTCCGGCCCGGGCTGGTGGCCGGGCGCGCGGTCGCCGGGGCGAACGCCTACAACCTGCTGGTCGGCGCGGCCATGGCCGCGGCGTTCTACTTCGTGTCCCTCTACCTGCAACGGGTCCTCGGCATCGGCCCGGCACTGACCGGGGTCATGTTCCTGCCGTTCGCGCTCGGTGTCGTCGTCGGCTCCGTGCTCGCCGTGCGGCTGGGCCGGCGGCTCGCGCCCCGGACCCTGCTGGTCACCGGCGGCGGTCTCACCGCGGCCGGGTTCGCCTGGTTCGGCCTGGTCAGCGCGGACGGGTCGTTCCTCACGGACGTGCTGGGGCCCTCGATCGTCGCGAGCGTCGGCTTCGGCCTCTGCCTCGGACCGGTGGTCTCCACCGCCACCGCGGGCGTCGCCGCTCACGAGACCGGCACCGCCTCGGCCCTGCTCACCAGCTCCCGGCAGATCGGCGCCTCGCTCGGGCTGGCCGCCCTCGGCACCGTCGCGCACGAGCGCACCGGGCCGGTCGCCACGCCCGAGGCGCTCGCCGACGGCTACGCGTTCGGCCTGACCCTCGCCGCCGCGCTCCTGGCCGTCGCCGTCCTGATCGCGCTCACGGTCCTGCGGGGGACCGGGGCGACCCGATCCGAACCGGCGGCCGCCGACGACGTACCCGCAAGGCCGACGCCACCCCCGAGCACCGATGAGACCGGGGCGGCGCGGGAGTCCTAGTCGGCGAGGACACGGACCAGGAGGCACACGATGTTCACCACGACGCTCTGCCCGATCTGCACCGCCATCGTCACCGTTCCCGCGGCCACGGGGCTGACCACCCGGCACTGTCGCTGCCGGGGCTGCGGCAGTGTCGTCAGCGCCGTCGGGGCCGGCACGCACGAGCCGTGGGATCCCGGACCGACGGCGCAGGTGATCCCCTTCCCGACCGGAGCGCGGCTCGGGCAGGCTGCATGACCCCCACGACCCGGGCGCCGCCGCGCGCCTTCGCCCTGCGCCACCGCTTCACACCCGCCGGCGCGCCCGAGCCGCGGGGACGGGCCCGAGGGGCCGGACGCCGACGGCCCGCCTGACCGGACGCGCCCGCCGGACGCACCCCTGACGCCCGCCCGCGGTACCCGTCAGCCGGCCCGGGACGCGAGCTGCGGCGCCGGCCGGCCGGCCCCGACCGTCCTGAGGTGGTGGTCGGCGGTGCCGAACATCGCGTCGATCGCGAGGATGCGCTTGTGCAGGTGGCCGATCGGCAGCTCGTCGGTCATGCCGACCCCGCCGTGCGTCTGGATCGCGGACTCGCCGATCACCCGGCCGAGCCGGCCGACCTGGGCCTTCAGCACGGCGATGTCGTGCGGCTCGGCCCGCCCGGCCTCGGCCAGCGCCGTCGTGTAGAGCAGCGTCGACCGCGCCTTGACGTAGGCGATCTTCATGTCGGCGAGCCGGTGGGCCACCGCCTGGAAGGTGCCGATGGGGACGCCGAACTGCTCGCGGGTGGAGGCGTACTCGGCGGTCCGGCGCAGCAGCTCGCCCATCGCGCCCACCGCCTCGGCCGCGAGCGCCACCACCGCCCGGTCGAGGACCTTCCGGATCACGTCGTGGGCGTCGGCCGCGAGGAGCGCGCCCGGACCCAGCGCGACCCCGTCGAACCGCAGGTGGGCCGCGCGCCGCCCGTCCACGGTGACGAACGGCGTGACCGCGATCCCGGCGGCGGCCGGATCGACGACGAACAACGCGAGACCGTCCGGGTCGCCCGGTTCGCCGGACAGGCGCGCCGAGACGACCAGCACGTCGGCGTCGGCGCCGTGCAGCACCAGCTTCTTCTCGCCGGTCAGCACGTGGCCGTCGGAGGTGCGCTCCGCACGGGTGGCGATCGACGCCGGGTCGGGCGTGCCCGGCCCCTCCTCGTGGGCGAACGCCCCGATCGCCTCGCCGGCCACGATCCGCCGGAGCGGGCGGGCCGCGTCGGCGTGCTCCGGCACCGCGGCGAGCGCCGCCCCGGCCAGCACCACCGACGCGACGTAGGGCTCCACCAGCAGGTGGGCGCCGAACAGCTCGCCGACCGCGACGACGTCGACGATCGAGCCGCCGAGCCCGCCGACCTCCTCGGGGAAGGGCAGGGCGTGCAGCCCGAGCTCGCCCAGGCCGCGCCACACCTCCGGCGACCAGCCCGCCGCCGAGCGCACGACGGCCTGGCGGGTCTCGAAGGCGTAGTGGCGCTGCAGGTACTGCGACACGCTGCCGCGCAGCAGGGTCTGTTCCTCGGTGAAGCTGAAGTCCATCCCGGTCTCCGTTCGGTGGCGCGGGTCAGCGGCGCAGCGTGCGGGCGATCAGGTCGCGCTGCACCTCGTTCGTGCCGGCATAGATCGTGGTCGCGCGGCTGTTCAGGTAGTAGGGCATCGCGACGAGCGCGAGATCGTCGCCGAGCGGGTCGACCTCCGCACCGACGTGGAGGGCCGCGCGCTGGTCCGGCAGCGCGTCCAGCCCGACCACCCGGGTCATCAGCACCGAGATGCGCTGGGTGAGCTCGGAGCTCATCACCTTGTTCAGCGAGGGGTAGGCCGGGTCCCGGGCGACCTCGTGCCCGCTGATGGCCAGCTTCTCGAAGTGCTCGTACGACGCGACCTCGACCTCCAGCTCACCGAGGTCGCGCCGGAACACCGGGTCCTCGGCGAGCGTGCCGCCGAACCCGGACGGCGTCCCCGCGGCCACCGCGCGGATCACCTCGAGCCTGCGGCGCAGCATCGGGCTGTGCGCGGAGCCGCCCCGCTCGTGCGTGAGCAGCTGCTTGGCCACCGACCAGCCGTCGTTCTCGGCGCCGACCCGCCCGGCCTGCGGCACCCGGACGTCGGTGAAGAACACCTCGCACTGCTCGGGCGCGCCGTCGAGCCCGATGATCGGGCGGACCTCCAGGCCGGGGTAGTCCATGCGGTCGAGCAGCAGGAACGTGATGCCCTGCTGCTTCTTCCCCTCCCGGCTGGTCCGGACGAGCAGGAACATCCGGTTCGCCTTGTGGGCGTAGGTCGTCCAGATCTTGCTGCCGTTGAGGACGTAGTCGTCGCCGTCGGCCACCGCCGAGCACTGCAGCGAGGCGAGATCGGAGCCGGAGCCGGGCTCGGAGTAGCCCTGGGTCCAGTAGTCCTCACCGGCCAGGATCCCGGGGAGGTAGCGGGCCTGCTGCTCGGGTGTGCCGAGCTCCATCAGCAGCGGGCCGATCATGCGCAGCCCGTTGGGCAGCAGGGGCGGCAGCCCGCGCTTCTGGTACTCGTCGGCGAAGACGTACCGCTGCTCCACCGACCAGCCCGGCCCGCCGTGCTCGACCGGCCAGTCCGGGGCCGCCCAGCCGCGGGCGTGCAGGATGCGGTGCCAGGCCATCACCTGCTCGAACGGGGCGAAGACGCTGGTGGTCTTGCGGCCGGCCTCCCGGATCTCCGGGGTCGGCGCGGTGTCGAGGAACTCCGCCACCTCCTCGCGGAACTTCTCGAGATCGGCGTTCGGCGCGATGTCCACCGGCTCAGCCCTTCCTGTTCGTGAAGGCGGCGATGCGCTCCTGCACGTCCGGCCCCCGGCCCTCGCCCTCCATGACCTCCCACTGCAGCCCGGCGTCGAGCGGACGGCCGTCCGTCGCGTCGAGCAGGCGCTTGTTGGCGGCGTGCGAGAAGGGGGAGTTGGCGGCGATGCGGGTCGCGAGCGCCTCGATCTCCGCATCGAAGGACGCGAGCGGGACGACGTACTCGGCCAGCCCGATCCGGACGGCCTCCGCGGCGTCGATCGTGTCCGCCGTGAACATCAGCCGCTTGGCGGTGGCCGCGCCGACGCGGCGGGGGAGGCGTTGGCTCATGCCCCAGACCGGGGTGAGGGCGAACCGCGCGTGCGTGTCGCCGAAGCGGGCGTCGTCGGCCGCGACGAGGAAGTCGGCGGCCAGCGCCACCTCGAGCGCGCCCGTGTAGCAGTGGCCGTGCACGGCCGCGATCACCGGCTGCGGCAGCTTCTCCAGCAGCCGCAGGGTCTCGCCGTGCCACCCGCGCGAGGGCACGGCCTCGCCGGTGGCGATGTCGGACAGGTCGTGCCCCGCGGAGAAGCACCGCCCGGCCCCCCGCAGGACGACGCAGCGGACCCGGTCGTCCTCCTGCAGCGCCAGGACGTGCTCGCGGAGCTCGGCGAACATCGCCACCGTCAGCGCGTTGAGCTTGTCCGGGCGGTTCAACGTGAGGACCGTCCACCCGTCGTGGTCGGTCCGGACGACGAGTTCGCCCACCGTTTCCCTCCCTGGCCGCAGGTTCTGAACGAACGAACGTTAACCGGTGGGCGGCGGGAGGAGAAGGGTGACCCGGGCCCCCGTCAGGAGCGGTGCGCGGCCTGGGCGTGGTCGGTCAAGGACCCCCAGGCCGTCATCACGCTGCGCGCCGCGCTGCACGGCTGAGTCGCGACGTTTCCCGGAATTCCCTGACCGGATCCCGGCGCGCTGTCCCCGGAAAGGTGCGGGGGCATTCACAGCGGACGACCGGCCGGCCGGTCCGCGCGATTTCCTAACCGACGGCGGCGCTGCCCAGGCTGCGGAAGAACACGACCAGGGCCTGGAAGGCGTTGCCGACCGCCGTGCCCGCCGCCGTCGGATTGGGCACGACCCAGATCAGGAGGATCAGGACGACGATCACTCCCCACACCCACCGCGGCATGGGGCAATGGTGCGCGCTCCACTTCCCGGACACCAGGGCCGTAGAAGGGGAAATCGGGAGAACGGGCATTCGGGCGGCGTGCGTGGGAATCCGCTGCGCCTGACGGCGGGTGATTGCCGCCCGCCGTCCGGCAGACCCGAGCCGGGGCCGGGGAGGGCGATGGTCTCCGCGGCCCCGGCCGGCCCGCTCAGGACCCCGCCTCCCTCGCCGCCGCCGCGATCCGGTGCGCCGTCGCGCGGGCCGAGGGACGTGAGGCGCCGGCGGGGGAGTACGTCACGCCGCCGCGGTCGACACGCCAAGGAGCTCGGGCCCGGCACCCGCGTCAGAGGAACCTCCTCCCGGTTCCTGAGCCGCTTTCTCTTCGACCCGGATCACTCCCCGATCGTTCACCGGGCGGGCCGCACGGCGGGACGGGGCTACAGCCGCTCGGTCCCGGTGGAGCGGTTCTCCCGCGAGGCGTGGCTGTTCCGGATCCACGAGGGCACGAGCGAGATCCGTAAACTGACCGTCGTCCGGCGGCTGCTGGCCGACGTGGCGGGCTGAGGAGGACCTCATGGAGCTGCTGGCAGGGCGGGCCGCCGTGATCACCGGAGGCGCGGCCGGGATCGGGCTGGCGATCGCGCGCACCTTCGCCGCGCACGGCGCCTCGGTCGTGATCGGCGACCGGGACGGCGAGGCCGCCGAGGCCGCCGCGAAGGAGCTGGGGGAGCGGGTCACCGGTGTGGCGTGCGACGTCCTGGTGCCCGAGGAGGTCGACGCACTCGTGCGGGCCTGCGTGGACCGGCACGGGACGCTCGACGTGATGGTCAACAACGCCGGCATCCTCCGGGACGCCACCCTGCGCCGCATGACGCTCGACGACTTCGAGGCCGTCGTCGACGTGCACCTGCGGGGCTGCTGGCTCGGCGTCCGGGCGGCCTCGCTGGTCATGCGCGAGCAGCGCCGGGGCGCGATGATCAACATGTCCTCGATCTCGGGCAAGGTCGGCATGATGGGCCAGACCAACTACAGCGCCGCGAAGGCCGGGATCGTCGGGCTGACCAAGGCCGCCGCCAAGGAGCTGGGCCACCTCGGCATCCGGGTCAACGCGATCCAGCCGGGCATCATCGCCACCGCGATGACCGCGGACCTGCGCGAGGACATCCTGGAGGCGAAACGGGCCGAGGTGCCGCTGGGCCGGATCGGCGAGCCGGCGGAGGTCGCGAACGTCGCCCTCTTCCTGGCCTCCGACCTGTCCAGCTACATGACCGGCACCGTGCTGGAGGTCACGGGCGGCCGGCACATCTGAGGGCGCCGCCTCGCCGCGCCGCCTCGCCGGGCCGGCTCGGTGGGGCTGCGGCAGGCCCGGTGCTTCGGTCGCGCAAGGTAGAGGGCCTGGGCCGTCCGGGTGACCCCGCCGGGCTCGACGACGCCCAGGAAGTACTCGGCCGCCCGCTGTTCCACCACCCGACAGTGACGGGCCGGACCCCGATCACCGGGAAGTGTGACCGAGGTCGGTCGTGATCGGGAGTGTGGGCGCCGAGCGGCACGGGTAGCTCCCGAACCGTCCCCGCCTCGTCCCCGAGAGGCCGGGGCCCGGGGGACCGCGCCGGCCGAGCCGTCGAGCGGGTCGGCGCGTCCCGGGAACCCGCGGGTGGGTCGCCACCCGTGCTGCCGCCACAGTCGAGAGGGAAAACCCAGGATGGCTCAGGACCCGACGACCGCCCGGTCGACGCCCACCACGAAGCCGACGGCCGACAGGCCCACCACCCCCACCACGGCCAAGCCCGCCGCCGCCCGGGGGGACGAGCCGGTGACGCCGGTGGGCGTCCCCGTCGCGGAGGCCGATCGCACCGGCAGGGCCGCGCGCCCCGACCGGGAGCGGGGCGACCGCGGACCGAAGGGCACGACCGGCCCGACCGGTGCCACCGGTGAGCGCGGCGACAAGGGCCCGCAGGGCCCGGCCGGCTCGTCCGGCCAGCGCGGCGACCACGGGCCGAAGGGCGCGACCGGCCCGGTCGGGCCCGTCGGTGAGCGTGGGGACAAGGGCCCGCAGGGTCCGGCCGGTCCTCCCGGTGAGCAGGGCGACCGCGGGCCGAAGGGCCCGGTCGGTCCTGTCGGCCCCGAGGGCGAGCGCGGGGAGAAGGGCCCGCAGGGCCCGGCCGGCCCTCCCGGTGAGCAGGGCGACCGCGGGCCGAAGGGCCCGGTCGGTCCTGTCGGCCCCGAGGGCGAGCGCGGGGAGAAGGGCCCGATCGGTCCCGTCGGCCCCGAGGGCGAGCGCGGGGAGAAGGGCCCGCAGGGCCCCGTGGGTCCGCGCGGCCCGGAGGGCGAGACCGGCCCGCAGGGCGAGCGCGGCATCCCCGGCTCCACCGGCCTGCCCGGTGAGCAGGGCGAGCAGGGCCCGCGCGGTCCGCAGGGCGAGCAGGGCCCGTCCGGGCTCATCGGGCTGCCCGGTGAGCAGGGTGAGCAGGGCCCGCGCGGTCCGCAGGGCGAGCAGGGCCCGTCCGGGCTCATCGGGCTGCCCGGTGAGCAGGGTGAGCAGGGCCCGCGCGGTCCGCAGGGCGAGCAGGGCCCGTCCGGGCTCATCGGGCTGCCCGGTGAGCAGGGTGAGCAGGGCCCGCGCGGTCCGCAGGGCGAGCAGGGCCCGTCCGGGCCCGCCGGGCTGCCCGGCGAGCGGGGTGAACGGGGCCCGCAGGGCGAGCAGGGCCTGCCCGGCGCCCAGGGTCCGCGCGGCGTGATCGGCGAGACCGGCGAGAAGGGGCCGCGCGGGCTGCAGGGCGCCCAGGGCGAACCCGGGGAGAAGGGCGCCCCGGGGATCCGCGGCCCGCAGGGCCCGCAGGGCGTGCAGGGTCCGCCCGGCCCGGCCGGGGTGCCCGGGGTGCAGGGCCCGCAGGGCCCGGCTGGACCGGCCTGGCTCCACCAGCCCAGTCCGCTCGAGCTCGTGACCAAGGTCAAGGACGCGGCGCTGGACATTCGTCCGCGCACGGTGCTCGACCCGCGTGAGGGCGTGCGCTACCTCGCGCGGCTGACCTCGCGGGTGATGAAGCTGCAGGGCGGCCTCGTCCTGCGCGCGATCGTCGACACCGACTCCCTGGCCGGCACCGACGACCCCGCGGCCGACCGGTCGAACGTCCACTCGATCGCCCGGTAGCGCTCCGAGGAGCGGTGGTGCTCCGAGGCCCCGTCCCGCTGCGGCGGGACGGGGCCTCGCGCGCGGGAGGCGGGACGGACGGAGCGCAGCGCGGCGGTGAGGCAGGTCAGGCGTCGAGCTCGTGCAGCCGGGCGGCGAGCTCGCGGCGCGAGGAGAGGCCGAGCTTCGCGTAGATGTTGCTCAGGTGGAACGCCACCGTGCGGCCGGTGATGAACAGCGCCGCGCCGGTCTCGCGGTTGGTCCGGCCCGCGGCGACGGACCGGGCCACCGCCAGCTCCTGGGTGGTGAGGCCGAGCGCGTCGCCGGGCGAGGGCGGGTGCAGCCCGGCGGCGCGGAGCAGCTCGTCGCACTCGGTGAGGAAGGGGGCGGCGCCGAGCCGGGCGAGCCGGTCGTGGGCGGTGCGCAGCAGGTCCAGCGCGGGCCGTCGCTCGGGGCCGGCCAGGAGGAGCCGGCCGAGCGCGACCTCCAGGCGGGCCCGGCTCAGCGCGGCGCCGACGCCGTCGGCCGAGGCGAGACCCTCGCGGTACGCGCGCTCGGCCGCCGCACGGTCCGGGCGCAGCTCCTCCCGGCAGCCGCGCAGCCGGGCGGTCTCGAGCACCGGCCAGCCCGGGCCGCGGGTCGCGACCCGCCCCTCCAGCTCCGCCAGCGCGGCGTCCGCCTCCTCGGCGCGGCCCAGCCCGAGCAGCGCCTCCGTCCGCAGGATCCGCCATCCCAGCGCCCCGACGTTGTCGAGCAGGCGGGACAGGGCCGGGTCGGCGCAGGGCCGCAGCGCCTCCAGCATCGCGCCGTGGTCCTGGTCGGCCTGGGCGAGCGTCGCGGCCGCGAGCGCGGCGTAGGCCCGGCCGCCCCACCACGGCAGCGCCTGCGCGGTCGCGGCCGCCGCGTCCGCGTGGGCGCGCGCGGCCTCCCGGTCGCCGCGCCCGGCCGCGACGTAGGCCGCGATGGCGCGCACGACCCCGCTACCCATCACCACGCCGGCGTCCCGGGCCAGCGAGATCGCCAGCTCCGCCTCGACGGTCGCCTCCTGCCAGGCGCCCGTCCGGTAGTGCGCCTCGGCGAGGTAGCCCAGCGCGAGCAGGCGGCCCTGCATCGGCAGGCGCAGCGCCCCGTCGTCCACCGCCGCGGACAGGAGCCGGGCGGCCATGTCCGCGTCCCCGGCCCACAGGACGAGGATCCCGCGCACGGCGGTCGCCTCCACGGGTTCCGCCGCACCGGACCGGCCGGTGTCCAGGAGGGCGCGCGCCCGGTCCTGCCGGCCCTGCGCCGCGAGCGCGACGACCAGCACGAACCGCGCCGTCGAGAGGACGTCCGGTGCCCCGTGGCCGGCCAGCGCCTCCTCGGCGGAGGCGACCGCCCCGTCCGCGTCGCCCTCGATCAGCGAGACCAGGGCCAGGTGCGCCGCGGCGGCCGAGCGGCCCGGGTCACGCGGGTCGCCGCGCTCGACGGCGGCCAGGAACTCCTCGCGCGCCAGCGCGATCCGGCCGGTGAGCGCGGCGACCCGGCCGAGGACGCGGCTGCGGCCGGGGCTCGGCCCGGCCGCGCGCACCTCCGGTTCCAGGCGCAGTGCGGCCGCGAGGTCGCCGCCGGCGAGCGTCGACTCCAGGGCGCCGACCAGCCTGGCCGACCGGTCCCGAGGGCCGGGGCTGAGGTCGGCCGCGGCGAGCAGGTGCGCCGCGGAGTCCCGCCACCGCCGGCCGGCGCGCTCCGCCTCGCCCAGCTCCCGCAGCTCGGCGGCCAGGGCCGGATCGGGCCCGACCGCGGCGGCGATCCGGTGCTCGAACGCAGCCGCACCGCCCAGGATCCGGGCCGCGGCGCCGTGCAGGGTGTGCCGGCGCTCGGGGGAGAGGTCGGCGTAGACGGCGGCGCGGATCAGCGGGTGCCGGAACACGACGTCGGGCCGCACACCCGTGGGCACCTCCTGCAGCATCCCGGCCGCGGCGGCCTCGTCGAGCGCGGCGAGCGGATCCGGGACGCGGGCCAGGGCGGTGACGTCGGACAGCGCGGCCCGCACCCCCAGCACGGCCGCGGCCAGCACGACCTCCTGCGCGGGCCGGGACAGCCCGGCCACCCGGACCAGGACCAACGCACCGAACGAGCGCGGCGCGGGGAGGGTGACGGAGAGATCGAGCAGGTCGGCCGGCGGGAGCTCCTCCACAAGGGCCCGGACGTGCATCGGGTGCCCCTCGGTGTGTTCCCGCAGCCGCAGCGCCGCGGCGGGCGAGAGGTCGGGGCCGCCCAGGGCCAGCGAGAGCGCCGCGATCTCCTCCGGGTCCAGCCCGGTGAGCGTCAGCCGGCGCAGGAGCGGCTCCTGGGCCAGGACCCGCCCCCAGGCCGGCGAGGGCGTGTCCTCCGCACGGACCCCGGCCACGAGCAGCACCTGGTCCCGTCGCAGCCGGCGCACCACGAACACCAGTGCGCGCACGGACAGCTCGTCGGCCCACTGCGCGTCGTCGACCACGATCAGCACCGGCCCCGCGGCCTGGAGCGCCCCGAGGACCTGCAGCAGCTCCGCCCCGACGTCCACGGGGTCCGCGTCGGCGGCCGGCGCCCGCGGCCGACCGGCCCCCGCCGGCAGGTCGGCCAGGAGCTGGTGCAGCAGGCCGTACGGCAGGCCCGCCTCGGCCTCGTCGCCGGCGACCCACAGCACCGTCCCCGCACCGGCCCGGTCACGGAAGCGGTGCAGCACGGAGGTCTTCCCGATACCGGCCTCGCCGGTCAGCCACACGATCCGGGCCCGTCCCGAGCGGGCCCGGTCGAACTCCTCGGTGAGCACGCGCAGTTCGTCGCGCCGCCCGACGAACTCGTCCGGCGCGGCCATGCCAGCAGTGTGCGCGCGATCAGGGCGGAAGTCGACGAGGGCGGCGCCGGTCCACCGTGGTCGGTGGGCGGCCGTGATCGGGTGTCCGTGCTGATCACCGCAGGTGATCGGGGCCCCGGCCGCGGACCGTGATCGTCGCGGTCGCGGGTCGGACACGGAACGCTGCTGCCGCGCAACCCCTTATACGACTTCCGAGTGAATTCCCGACCCGTGTGAAACAGACGGGTGGTCCCGAGGGATCTACGTGCACAACTCGCCGCAAGGTGGCGGCGGGGCACTGATCGGCGGGGCATGGGGGTGCCGTCGCCGGTCGGGAAGGGGGGAACCTTGACCGCTCGCGACGACATCCGGAGAGCCGCGTCCCGGCGCCGGCGAACGCGCCGGCCCTCGGGGCTGGCGGTCGCCGCACCCGTGCGGCTGCCGCCCGGTCCGCACTGACGGCTGCAGCCACCGGCGTACCGGCCGGCGCTCCGCCGGCCGCACGCTCATCGACCACCCGGGCCGGGCCGATCCCTGCTGCGCCCACCCGGTACCCCGGCCGCCTCGCGCCCCGCGCGACGACCGGCACTCCACCCCGGCACGAGCGCGCCCGAGCGCGTGCCGGAGCTCCGAACCTCCGTCGTTCTCCACCATGGTCTCGCCGGCCCGGCCGAGCGCCTGGCGAGCAGTCAGACGAGGAGGGCCACCGTGCCCGTCATCACCGAGCCCCACCAGTACAACGAGGACGCGCTCTACGTCGACCTGGGAGCGATCGTCGACCAGCCGCTGCACCTCAAGTGCGAGGGGTTCAACTTCGCCGGTTCGATCAAGCTTAAAGCCGCCACCGAGATGGTGGAGGCCGCCGAACGGCGCGGCGTCATCCGCCCCTGGTCGGTGCTGGTCGAGTCGTCCTCCGGCAACCTCGGCGTCGCGCTGAGCCTGCTGGCCGCCAGCAAGGGCCTGCGGTTCGTGTGCGTCACCGACTCCCGGTGCAACCTCGCCACCCGTCGCATGATGGAGGCGTTGGGCGCCGAGGTGCACGTCATGACCGACCCCGACCCGCAGGAGGGCCTGCTCGGGGCCCGGCTGCGGCACGTCCGCGAGCTCCTCGCCTCCGACGAGAAGTACGTGTGGCTCAACCAGTACGGCAACGCGGACAACTGGCGCGCCCACTACCGCCGGACCGCGCCGGAGATCCACCGCGAGTTCCCGCACCTCGACGTGCTCTTCGTCGGGGCGGGCACGACCGGCACCCTGATGGGCTGCGCGCGCTGGTTCCGCGAGTTCGCCCCCGAGGTCCGGATCGTGGCCGTCGACGCGGCGGGCTCGGTGACCTTCGGCGACGCGCCCGGCCGGCGGATGATCCCCGGGCTGGGCAGCAGCGTGCCGTCGCAGTTCCTCGAGCCCGCGCTGATCGACGACGTGGTGCGCGTCGAGGAGGCCGACACCGTGCGGATGTGCCACCGGCTCGCCCGCCGCGGCTTCCTGTTCGGGGGCTCCACCGGCACGGTCGTCAGTGGAGCGACGCGCTGGCTCGCCGAGCACGGCACCTCCGCGACCACCGCCGTGGCGCTGGCCCCGGACCTGGGGGAGCGGTACCTCGACACCGTGTACCAGAGCAACTGGGTCGAGGGCCTCTACGGCGACGACGTCCTGTGCGGCGAGGAGGAGGCGGTCGCGGCCGGCTGGGTCTGACGCGCCGACGCGGGGCCGGCGGGACGTCCCGCCGGCCCGCACCCGTCCTTCTCGCGTCGCCCACGAGCGAGGTCACTCGTCGGTGCCCCGGGCGCCGATGCCCCGGAACAGGTTGTCGACGAGTGCGTCGGCCGTCGCGTGGTCGAGGGGCGGGTCGGGCAGGAGGAGCCGGTGGTAGCAGGCGCCCCACAACTGGTCGACGACCGTCTCCGGGTCCAGGTCTGCCCGGAGCTGCCCGGCGGCCCGCCCCCGCTCCAGCCGCTCCACCGCCAGCCGGCGCCGAGGTGAGGAGTAGGTGCGCAGGTAGGCCTCGCGCAGCTCGGGGTCGGTCTGCGCGTGCCCGATGAGCTCGGCGACCGTGCGCCCGGCCGCGGTCGTGGTGAGCAGGTCGACGAACGCGTGCAGCTGCGTGCGCAGGTCGGCCCGGACGTCCCCGGTGTCGGGGAACTCGAGCGCGGCCTCGACCGTGGTGAAGTAGCCCTCGAGCGCGAGCGTGCCCTTGGACGGCCACATCTTGTAGATCGTCACCTTGCTCGCGCCCGAGCGTCGGGCGACCTCGTCGACGGTGAACCCGGCCATGCCCTCGGCGAGCAGCAGCTCACCGGCCGCGGCCAGCACTTCGCGGCGCACCTGCGCGGTCGGACGACGTCCCCGGCCCATGGGATCCCCCTCTATCTGAACCGAGCGTACACTTGTGCTCATATGAACTTCACGTACACATCGAGGAGGACGACATGAGCACGGTGGACGGCACCCGGGTCGCACTCGTGACGGGTGGCTCGGGCGGAATCGGGCGGGCGGTGGCGGAGCGGCTCGGCGCGGACGGGTTTGCCGTGGCCGTGCATTATGCGGGTAACGCGACGCGCGCCGAGGAGGCGGCCGCCGCGGTCGGATCGGCGGGAGGCCGGAGTCTCGTCGTGGGCGCCGACGTGGCGGACGAGCAGGCCGTGGCGGCGATGTTCGACGAGGTCGAGGCGGCCTTCGGCGGTGTCGACGTCGTGGTGCACACCGCCGGGATCATGCTGCTCGCGCCGCTGGCCGAGCTCGACCTCGACGACTTCGACCGCATGCACCGCACCAACGTGCGCGGCACCATCGTGGTGGCCCGGGAGGCGGCCCGGCGGGTGCGCGCCGGCGGCGCGATCGTGACCTTCTCCAGCTCCGTGGTGAAGCTGGCCCTGCCCACCTACACGGGCTACGCCGCCAGCAAGGGCGCGGTCGACGCGATCACGATGATCCTGGCCAAGGAGCTGCGCGGCCGGGACGTCACCGTGAACGCCGTGGCGCCCGGACCGACGGCCACGCCGCTGTTCCTCGAGGGCAAGCCGCAGGGGGTGGTCGACCACCTGGCGTCGATGTCGCCGCTGGAGCGCCTGGGGGAGCCCGTGGACGTCGCCGAGGCGGTCGCCTTCCTCGCCGGTCCCGCCCGCTGGGTCAACGGCCAGGTCCTCTACGTCAACGGCGGCGTCGCCTGAGCGCGGCGGCGCACCCACGGCCGCGGGGTGCGCCGGCCGCCTGCCGGTGAGCACGATCACCCTCCAACAACTTGCATGGTGCACACATCAGGTTATCGTTGCGTGTAGCAACCAACTGCGAGGACGAGGAAGACACCGTGTCCATCACCCACGCCGAGGCGGCGCCCCGGGCCCGGTCGGGGAGTGCCCCCGACGGAGCCGCCGGCATGACCCAGCGCCAGATCGTGCAGGCCCTGACCGGGATGCTGCTGGCGCTGTTCACGGCGCTGCTGTCGTCGACGATCGTGTCCAACGCGCTGCCGACGATCATCACGGACCTGCACGGCTCGCAGAGCCAGTACACCTGGGTCGTCACCGCGACGCTGCTCTCGTCGACCGCCAGCACCCCGATCTGGGGCAAGCTCTCGGACCTGTTCTCCAAGAAGCTGCTGGTCCAGATCGCGATCGTGCTCTACATCGGCGGCTCGATCCTCGCCGGTTTCTCGCACTCCGTCGGCATCCTGATCGTCTGGCGCGCGGTGCAGGGCCTGGGCCTGGGCGCGCTGCAGTCCCTGGTCATGATCGTGATCGCGGCGATGATCAGTCCTCGCGAGCGCGGCCGCTACACCGGCCCGATCGCCGCGGTGATGTCGCTGGCCACCGTGGCCGGTCCGCTGATCGGCGGCGTGATCGTGGACAGCTCGCTGGGCTGGCGCTGGTGCTTCTGGGTCGGCGCGCCGGTGGCGATCGTCGCCCTGGTCGTCGTGCAGCGCACGCTGAACCTGCCCGTGGTCAAGCGCGCCGTGAAGATCGACTACCTGGGTGCGGCGCTCATCGCCGCCGGCGTGTGCGACCTGCTCATCTGGGTCACCCTGGCCGGCGACGACTTCGCCTGGACCTCCGGCACCTCCTGGTCGCTGCTCGCGGTCGGCGTCGTGCTGCTGGCGCTGGCGGTGTTCGTGGAGTCGCGCGCCGCGGAGCCGATCGTGCCGCTGCGCCTGTTCGCGGACCGCACCACGACCCTCGCGACCGTCGCCAGCGTCGCGGTCGGCGTGGCGATGTTCGGCAGCGCGGTCTTCCTCGGCCAGTACTTCCAGATCGCCCGCGGCTACTCGCCCACGGCCTCCGGGTTGCTGACCCTGCCGATGATCATCGGCTCGACGGTCTCGGCCACGCTGTCCGGGCAGCTCATCGCCCGCCTCGGCAAGTGGAAGGGCTTCCTGGTCGGCGGCGCCGTGCTGATGATCGCCGGGTTCGGCCTGCTCGCCACGATCGACCACGCCACGAACATGGTCCTGGTCGGCGCCTTCCTGGCCGTCCTCGGCCTCGGCATGGGCATGACCATGCAGAACCTGGTCCTCGCCGTGCAGAACACCGTACGGCCGACCGACCTCGGCGCGGCCTCCTCGACGGTGACCTTCTTCCGCTCGCTGGGCGGCACGATCGGCGTCTCGGTCCTCGGCTCGATCCTCGCCAGCCGGGTCTCCACGCTCACCACCGAGGGCCTGGCCGACGCCGGGGTGTCGGTGCCGGCCGGCGGGACCGGTGAGGTCGGGATCGGCTCGCTGAACCAGCTGCCGGCTTTCGTCGCCGACATCGTCCGCGCCGCCTACGGCGACGGCACCGCCACGATCTTCCTGGTCTCCGCGTGCCTGGCCGTGGTCTCGCTGCTCGCGATCGTGTTCGTCAAGGAGGTGCCGCTGCGGACCCAGAGCGGTCTCGAGCAGCAGCGGAGCGAGTCCGGCGGGAGCGCCGCGACCCCGACGGCTCCGGCTGCTCCGGAGGCCTCCGCGATCTCCGCGACCTCCGCGGCTCCGGCGGCGCCGGTCGGCGCGGCGCCCGCTCCGGCGGCCGGCGAGCCCGCCACCCTGCCGATCCCGGTGGTCCGGTCCGCGGGGCCGACGCCGGTCGACCCGGGGTGGATGCACGGGCGCCACGCCCGTCCCCGGGCCGCCCTGCGGCCCTCGCCGCACCCGCGGCCGCGTCCCGCCGCGGACCCGGACGCTGTCGGGCCCGCCGTGTACGGCTTCGTGACCGGCGTCGGCGGGAGCGGCATCGGCGACGCCGCCGTGACCCTCACCGGGGCCGACGGCGAGCAGGTCGCCCGCACCACCACTGCGCCCGACGGCGGCTACGAGTTCCCCCTGCGCACCGGCGGCACCTACCTGCTGGTCGTGTCCTCGGGGGCGCTGCGGCCCTCGGCGTCGATGGTGGCCGTGGCCGACCGTCCGGCCCGGCACGACGTCACCCTCGCGGGCGGCGGCCGGATCACCGGCACGGTGCGCCGGGGCGAGGTCGAGGCGGCCGCGGGCGCGGCCGTCACGCTGATCGACGCCCGGGGCGACGTCACCGGTGCCGCCCGCGCGGGCGAAGCCGGGGGTTACGACATCGAGGGCGTCCCGGCCGGGACCTACACCCTCACCGCCGCGCTGGCCGGTCACCAGCCCGTGGTCACCACGGTCCGGCTCGCGGACGGCGAGGCGGCCGCCGTGGACCTGCAGGTTCCGGTCCGGGCCGAGCTGCGGGGCACGGTCACCGCCGCGCGGACCGGTCGCACGGTGGCCGAGGCCGTCGCCACGCTGATCTCGCCGGCGGGCGAGGTGGTCGGCACGGCCACCACGGGCGCCGACGGCGGGTTCGCCTTCGCCGACCTGCCCGCCGGCACCTACACGCTCACGGCCGCCGGCTACGCGCCGGACGTCCGCAGCGTGCGGGTCGAGCCCGGCACCACCACCGAGGTGCGGGTCGTGCTCGGTGCGCCCGCCCCGTGGGACGGCGCTCCGGTCCCGTCCGACGTGCGGAGGTTCGACCCCGTCGCCGGGGACTGACCCCGGCACACAGACNCCGGCCGCCGGATCACCCCGGCGCCCGGCGATCGTCCTGTGGGGCTGAGGCTCGGGACCCGGCTCATGATCATCGATCGGGATGCTTCGAGGCCTGGCGTGGCCGCCAGTGGTCCCGCTCGGCGATCATGAATCGGCTCCGCGTCACCACCGGCTCGGCCGTGGTCAACGCGGCGCTGCGGGCGGCGACGGACGACCTGGCCGTCGGACGACCGGCGAGGTGCGCCGCCCGCCCAGCGAACCGGCCCTTCCGCACCCGCGCGGACGATGATCGTCGCCTGCGACCGCAGAGCCGCCGGATTCGACGGGGTTCGGTCGCAACCGGTGATCACCCTGCGGGGCGCCGGCCTTCCGGCGCATCCGCGCAGCGGCCTCACCGCTCTCCCGGGCGCCTGCCGTACCCGTGTGCACCGCGCCGAGGCCTGGTCTCGATCTCAGGAAGCTTGATACTGTGCTGTCGACGCACCGACGCGGAACCCCCGGAGGACCCGTGAACATCGACCGGCTGGTCGCGATCGACGTGCACACCCACGTCGAGCAGGACGGCCACGGCTGCTTCTCGCTCGGCCAGGAGCTGATGGACGCCTCGGCGCAGTACTTCCGCGCCGACCAGGACCGCACCCCGACCGTGGCCGCGATCGCGGAGCACTACCGCGAGCGGGACATGGCGGCCGTGGTGTTCACGGTCGACGCGGCCTCCGGCACCGGGCACCCGGCGCTGTCGAGCGAGGAGATCCTCGACGCCGCGGCCGGGTTCCCGGACGTGCTGATCCCGTTCGGGTCGGTGGACCCGCACCGCGGGAAGGCGGCCGTCGCACGGATCCGTGCGCTGGTCGAGCGGGGTGCGCGGGGGTTCAAGTTCCACCCGTCGCTGCAGGCCTTCGAGCCGAACGACCCGCGGTACTACCCGCTCTACGAGGCGATCGCCGAGGCCGGCGTGCCCGCGCTGTTCCACACCGGACAGACCGGGATCGGCGCGGGCCTGCCGGGCGGGCACGGGATCAAGCTGCGTTACTCCGCCCCGATGCTGCTCGACGACGTCGCCGCGGACTTCCCCGAGCTCACGATCGTCATGGCCCACCCGTCGGTGCCGTGGCAGGACGAGGCCATCTCGATCGCCACGCACAAGGCCAACGTGTTCATCGACCTGTCCGGGTGGCGCCCGAAGTACTTCCCGCCGCAGCTGGTGCGGGCGGCGAACACGATGCTGCGCGAGAAGGTGCTGTTCGGGTCCGACTTCCCGGTCATCACCCCGGACCGCTGGCTGGCCGACTTCGCGGACCTCGAGATCAAGGACGACGTGCGGCCGCTGATCCTCAAGGACAACGCCGTGCGCGTCCTCGGGCTGGGCTGACCAATCCGTGAGGTCGGAGTCACGTCCGGGGTGGGCGAGAGCGTAGGAGGTCGGCGCGACGGCCCGGTGCCGCCGGGTTGAGCGTGTCGGGGGGTCGCGCCCGCACTGCGACGCTCGTCCAGGAGCAGCCCGCCGACCCTTCTCGTCCGGCGCGGCGGCACCCAGGCCGTTCGCTCGGCCGTCGGAGACCGGATCTGGCTACGACGCCGGGTCCGGGCCATCGACGTTGTGGACCGTCGTGCCCTCACCTCCGGTACGGACCACGAAACCGGCACCGCCCGTGTCGGCCACGGTTTCACGGTGCACGAGGTGGCCCGGGACGTAGACGGCGTCGCCGGCCCTCGCCACGACCTTGTCGGCCCCTGCCGGACCGAACTCGATGAGCATCTCGCCCTCGGTGATGTGGGCGTAGGTCGCGTAGTCACCGTGGTGATGCCATCCGGTCGTGGCCCCGCCGGGGAACACCGAGTACCCGCACCACACCCCTTCGTGGGCGAACGCCTGTCCTCGCTGCATCCCCGGGCTCTGCTCGGCGGCGGTGCCCACCAGCTGGTCACGCGTCACGATCTCGGGAGTCGTCATCGTCGACCGCCTTTCGTCGGCTGGACGCGGATCAGGGTCGGCCCGTGCCGTGCCTGCGGCAATCCCAGAAACTGAACTGGTTCGCACCCAGCCGGGGGCGGACACTCCCCAGGTGCGCACCTATGGCCAGTACTGTCCGGTCGCGCGAGCCGCCGAGCTGCTCGCGGAACGCTGGACGTTGATCATCGTGCGGAACCTGCTCGCCGGCTGCCGCACCTACGGTGAGCTGCTCGACGGTGCGCCGGGCATCAGCCGGGCGCTGCTCACCCAACGCCTCGAGCTGCTGCAACAGCAGCAGATCGTCGACAGGGAGGTCGCGCCCCGAGGCAGGGTCCGGTGTCGCTACACGCTCACGGACAGGGGGCGCGAGTTGCGCGCGGTCGTCCACGCCATGGGCGAGTGGGGCGCCCGGTGGCTGGAACTCGAGCCGCACCACTCCGACCCCGCCTACGTCCTGTTCGCCACCAGTCGCCTCATCGACGTCGACCACGCCCCGCTGCACGGCCTGGTCGTGCGCGTCGAGCTGGCCGAACGCCCGGGCAACCGCTACTGGCTGCTGGTCCGCCCGCCACGCGCGGAGGTCTGCACCTCCTACCCCGGCCGCGCCGAGGATCTGGTTCTGCGCACCTCGAGCGAGGTCCTGGCCCGCTGCCACCTCCGTCATCTCACCTTCGCCCAGGCGGAGAAGCGCCGACTTCTGGAGATCGACGGGCCCCGTCCCACGGTGCGCGCCCTCCTCGACTGCGTGCGACCGAGCCCGTACGCACACATCGAGCCGATGGTCGTCGGCACCGGACCGCCACGGACGACGAGCCAGGCGCAGTGACGATGCCGTCGAGCCGCTCGCGGACAGCACCTTCCGCGTGAGGTCGTGCGAGTCGGACGGCGTCCGGGGGCTCGGCGCGCACACGAGACTCCCGGACACGCTGCCCGCGCGCCCAGGGAGGTGCGCACCGCGGACCCAGCCCTGACCGGTCAGGACACCCCGTAGAGCGAGCGGGCGTTGCCGCCCGCGATCATCGCGGCGATCCGGCGGACGTCGTCGCCGTCGGCCTCGCCCTCGGCGACCCAGCCACCCAGCACCCGGTCGACCGCCCGGCGAAAGGCGCGCGCGGCGACCAGGTACAGCTCGGGCAGCGCGAAGGCGTCGGAGGAGTAGAGGAGCTTGCCGAACGGGGCGAGCTCCAGCGCCTCGGCGAGCACCTCCGCCGCCCGGTGCCCGACGTAGGTGGAGGCCAGCCCGACGTCGAACCAGACGTGCGGGAACACCTGGGCCAGCCACGCCGCCTCGCGGTGGTACGGGTAGCAGTGCAGCAGCACGACCGGCGTGCCGGTCGCCGCGGTGGCCCGGCAGAAGGCGGTGAGCAGCACCGGGTTCGCCCGGTGCAGGTCCTCGTCCGGGTCGCCGAACCCGGTGTGCAGCTGCAGGGGCAGGCCGCGGTCGATGCCGCACCACAGCGCGTGCCGCAGCAGGACCGGGTCGCGGAGCCGGCCGCCCTCGCGCCTCCAGCACCGCGCCGCCGCCGCGACCGCGGCCGGCGCGGGCCGCTGCGGCGGGACGTCGAAGCCGTACCGGTAGGCGAGGATCGACTTGCAGGCGACCGCGGTCCGGGTGCGCCGGGCGAGCTCCTCGACGAAGGTCACTGCGTAGTGGTCGGGACGGACGCCCGACGCCGCCACGTCCTCCGCCACGGCCTCCAGTCGGACCACCTCGGCGACCGGCGCGCCCGCGGCCTCGGCCAGTTCCGCGAGCCCGAGCAGCTCGCCGGCATGCAGGCCGTGGTCGACCAGCAGGGCGTCCGTGCCGGTGGCGGCGAGCAGTCGCCGGGTCGCCTCCGCCGTCCCCAGCTCCGCCCGTCGGGCCAGGTAGTCCGCGGGCGGCGCGTGCCGCGGGAGGTCCAGCACCGGGGCGCACACGCGGCGCACCGCCAGCCCGAGCATCGAGTCCCACGGGTCGCCCGCGGGAACCGGGGCCTCGGTGAGCAGCGCGCCGAAGCCGGCCGCGTCGAGCGCGTGGCCCACCACGCTGTGGCAGTGGTGGTCGACCAGCCGCAACCCGTCGGCCCAGGAGGTCACCACCGCCACCGGGTCGCGGCGATGATCTCCGCCGGGGTCCTCCCGGCGCTCGCCTCGGCCTCGGCGCGCCGCACCGCCAGCAGCGTCTCGGTGAGCGACGGGCCGAAGGCGGCCGTCAGGGCCGGCTCGGCCTCGAACGCCGCGGCGGCCGTGGCGAGGTCGGTGGGCAGGCGTTCCACCCCGAGCCGGGCCCGCTCGTCGTCGGACAGGCCGGCGGGATCCGCGTGCACCGGCTCCGGCAGCGTGCCGCCCTCCTCCAGACCCGCGAGCCCGGCCGCGAGCACGCCCGCGACCAGCAGGTACGGGTTCGCGGCCTGGTCCATGCACTTGATCTCGACGTTCGCCGCGCTCGTCTCCTCGCCGTGCGAGCCCGTGACGAGCCGGACGGCGGCCTCTCGGTTCTCCCGGCCCCAGCAGGCGTAGGCCCCGGCCCAGTGCGAGGGCAGCAGCCGCAGGTAGCTGGCGGGGCTCGGGGCACCCACGGCCAGCAGCGCCGGCAGCCGGCGCAGGATCCCGGCGGTGAACGCCTCGGCCTCCGCGGTGAGCCCGAACGGGCCGTCGCCGCCGGAGAAGACGTTGCGCCCCTCGCGGTGGAGCGAGAGGTGCAGGTGGCCGCCGTTGCCGACGCCCGGGTCCGCGACGCTGGGTGCGAAGGACACCACGAGGCCGTGTCGGGCGGCCACGCCGCGGATCGTGGTTCGCACCAGGACCGCCGTGTCGGCGGCCGCGACGGGCGACTCCGGGGCGACAGACAGCTCGAACTGGCTCGGCGTGTACTCGGGATGGAACTGCCGGACGTCGACGCCCTCGGCGGCGAGCGCGCGCAGCAGGTCGAAGCCGTAGTCCGACAGCTCGACCAGCCGGGTCATGCCGTAGGCCGGACCGGTCGCCGCGGGTTCCGGTTCACCGGGCCCGGCCCGGTACACCACCCACTCGACCTCGAAGGCGGCCTTCGCCGTGAGCCCGGCCACGGCGAGGCGGTCGACCGTGCGGGCGGCGAGCAGCCGCGCACAGCCGGGGTGCGGCTCGCCCACCTGGGTCCACCGGTCCGCCGGGGCCCACGCCCACCCCGGCTGGGCGGCGAGAGCGACGAGCCGGTCCAGGTCGGGGAGGAGCCGCAGGTCCCCGGTCGGGTTCGCGACGGTCGTCGGGGCGATCGAGTCGTCGGCGCCGAAGGCGTCGAACACCGGGGTGGCCCCGACGCCCCAGGCCGCCGCGTGCTCGAACGCACCGACGGGCACACCCTTCACGCGGGTGATGCCGGCGGTGTCGACGAAGGTCAGCGCGACGGCGGCGATCTGCTCGCCGGCCATCCGCTCGACCAGGCCGTGCGCCCGCGCGGCCCGCTCGTCGCGCTGCCCGAGGTCCAGCGGCGCGGTGTGCAGTTGCCCGGTGTGCAGTTGCCCGGTGTCCAGTTGCCCGGTGCCCCGTTGCGCAGTGTCCCGCTGCGGGGTGTCCCGCTGCGGGGTGTCCGGCTGTGCGGTGTCCACGGTCGACGATCGTGCCAGCCCCGGGGCGGCGGACGGGAGGTCCGACCGCCGCCCGGTCGACGAGCTCGGGGCGGGATGTCCGGTCCGGATGTCAGGACCGGATCTAGGGCAGGATCTCAGGGTGGGATCTCAGGGTCGGATCTCGTAGACCGCGTTGAACGCCGACTGCGAGGCCCTGCGGAACCGGGTGAACCCCGCCTCCGCCGCGATCTGCCGGATCGGGAACTCGCCCGCCTGCGCGCCGAGGGCGTAGCCGCCGGGCTGCGAGAGCGCGGTGGGCACGCAGAGGAACGTCGAGCCGCTGTAGTACAGCCGGCCGACCGGGTGGAGGTTGTCGGCGACCGTGTCGCCCGCCGCGGGCTCGACCACCATCCACGTCCCGTCCGGCGCCAACGCCTCGCGGACGTGCCGGGCCGCCCCGACGGGATCCCCCATGTCGTGCAGGCAGTCGAACATCGCGATCAGGTCGTAGCCGGTGCCGGTGAACCCCTGGGCCGAGGCGACCTCGAAACTCACCCGGTCGCCGACGCCCGCGTCCGCGGCCCGCTTGCGCGCCTGGTCGACCGAGGCCGAGTGGTAGTCCGACCCGACGAACGTGCTGTTCGGGAAGGCCTTCGCCAGCAGCACCGAGGACTCGCCGAGCCCGCACCCGACGTCGGCGACGCGCGCCCCCGTCTCGAGCTTGGCCTGCACGCCCTCGAGCGCCGGGATCCAGGTCGGCACCAGGTCGACGACGTACCCGGACCGGTAGAAGGCCGCGCAGCCGGTGAACACGTCCTCGTGGTGCGCGTGCCAGGGCAGCCCGGTCCCGGTGCGGAAGCTCTCGGCGATCAGCTCCTCGGCCCGCAGGTAGCCCAGCACCAGCCGGTAGGCCTCGGACACGTTCGGCCCGTCGGGGTCGACGAGGCAGAAGGCCTGCTCCTCGGTCAGGGAGAACTCGCCGGTCGTGGTGTCGTAGGTGACGTACCCGCCCGCCGCCTGCCCGCGCAGCCACTCGGTGAGCGGACGCTCGGCGCAGCCGCTCCGCTCGGCGAGGACCGCGGGCGTCGCGGGGCCGCGGGCGAGGGCGGTGTAGAGGCCGAGGCGGTTCCCGACCACCACCGAGCCCGCCGCGCCCGTCGCGCCGATGTCGGCGACGAAACGCCCGAGGAACTCGCCGACCTTGTCCTGATCCATCTCCCGCTCCTTCCGTGCGTCCGGCCCGCTGCCGGTCGGGGCCCACCGTCGTCCTACGGGCTTGCACGGGCCTGGCTCCGGCTGTCCCGGCGCTGACAGGGCCTCCCGCCCGGGGCGTTCACCCGGGCATGCTGTCGGCCGGGAGGTGGGGATGGGCGGGGTGGACGGCACGGTGCGCGTCGAGGTGCTGGGGCCGCTGCGCCTGCTTGTCGACGGCGCGCCGGTCGAGGTCCCGGGCCCCAAGCGCCGGGCCGCGCTCGCGCTCCTCGCGCTCGCGGAGGGCCGGACCGTGCCCGTCGACCGGTTGGTCGACGCGCTGTGGTCCGGCGGCGTCCCCGACTCCGGGCGGCAGGCGCTGCACACGCACGTGTCGCGGCTGCGCACGCTGCTGGGGCCGGCCGCCGAGCGGCTGCGGACCCGGCAGGACGGGTACCGGCTCGAGCTGGCGACCGACGAGCTCGACCTGGCCGAGGCCCGGGCGCTGCTGGCGCGGGCGCGGGTCACCGCCGACCCGGCGGCCACCCTGCCCCTGCTGCGACGGGCGCACGCGCTGTGGCGCGGTCCGGTCCTCGCCGACCTCACCGAGGTGCCGCCGATCGCCGTCGCCGTCGCCGACCAGGAGCGGCTGCGCCAGGAGGTCACGGACGCGCTGGTCGCCCGGGCCGTCGAGGCGGGCGACGGCGCCGACGTCGTCGGGCTGGCCGCGGCGGCGCACGCGGCCGATCCGCTGCGGGAGCCGGCCGCGGTGCTGCTCATGCGCGCCCTCGCGGCGAGCGGGCGGCCCGCGGAGGCGCTGCGGGTGGGTCGCGAGTTCCGGCGGGTGCTGGCCGACGAGACGGGCCTCGACCCCTCGCCCGCGCTCGGCGAGGTCGAGCGGGCCGTGGCGGGCGGAGCAGCCGGGGCCGTCGGACCGGACCCGCCCGCCCGTCCGGCGCCGGCGACGCGGCTCATCGGGCGGGAGGAGCAGGTCGGCGCCCTGCACCGGCTGCTCGCGCAGGAGCGGCTGGTCACCGTCGTGGGCCCGGGCGGGGTGGGCAAGACCCGGGTGGCGCTGGAGATCGCCGGGCGCGACGAGGCACCGGTCGTGCTGCTCGCGCCGGTGACCGATCCCGGCACTCTCCCGCACGCCCTCGCGGCCGCCCTCGACCTCGAGGTGTCGCGCGGCGACGTCCTGGCCGCGTGCCTGGCCCTCCTCGGCGACCGGCCCGGCGTGCTCGTCGTCGACAACTGCGAGCACCTGCTCGCCGGTGCGCGCGACCTCGTCGAGGGCCTCCTCGCCGCCTGCCCGCGGCTCGCCGTGCTGGCCACCAGCCGCGAGCCGCTGGGGCTCGCCGCCGAGTACACCTACCGGCTGGCCCCGCTGCCGCTCCCGGAACCCGGCGGCGACGCGGCCGCGGCGGCGTCGGTCGCGGTGTTCCTGGAGCGGGCCCGGCGGGCGCGGCCCGGCCCGGCGCCCGGGCCCGACGAGCTGCGGCTGGTCGCGGACATCGTGCGCCGGTTGGACGGGCTGCCGCTGGCGATCGAGCTCGCCGCGGGCCGGTTGTCCGGCCTCTCGCTGGCCGACCTGCACGCCCGGCTGGACCGCGCGCTCGACCTGCTCGGTGGCCCCCGCACCGGCGACGCGCGACACCGCACCCTGCGCGCGACCGTCGAGTGGTCCTACCAGCTGCTCACGGAGGACGAGCAGCGCCTGTTCCGCCATCTCGCCCTGTTCCCCGACGGGGCGGACCTCGCCACGGCCGAGCAGCTGGCCGCGGATCTCGGCCTCGGCGGCGACCCCGGCGGGGTCCTGGCGCGGCTCGTCGACGCCTCGCTGCTCGACGCCGACTTCACCGGCGCCACGCGCTACCGGATGCTGGAGACCCTGCGCGCCTTCGGGGCCGACCGGCTCGCGGCCGCGGGGGAGGAGCCCGCCGCCGAGGCGCTCCTGGTCCGGTGGGCCGTCGGGCTGACCGGGCGGATCCGGGTGGGGCTCGACGGCGCGGACGAGGCCGCCGCGGACGCGGCCCTGCGCCGCGAGATCGCGAACCTGCGGGCGGCGTGGCGGTTGGCCCGCCGGCGCGGGGACCTCGACGCCGCCGCGTCGATGGTGGTCGCGCTGTACGAGGCGATCGCCTACCGCGACCTGGTCGAGCTGCGGGGGTGGGCCGAGGAGCTCGCCGCCGACCCCGCCCTCGCCGCGCACCCCCGCGCGGTCGCCGTGCTCGGCGCCGCCGCGGAGGCCGCCTACCACCGTGGCGACACCACGGCGGCGGAGCGGCTCGTCCGCGCCGGGCTGGCGCGGGACCCCGCCTCCGCCGACGCCTGGTACTGCCGCATGGTCCTGGCCGTCGTCGCCCTCGCCCGGGGCGAGTTCGCGCTGACGGTGGAGCAGTCGCTCGTCGGCGCCGCGCTCGGCGGCGAGCACCGGGAGTGCCTCGGGATCGCGGCGCTCGCGGCCGCCTACGGCGGTGACCTCGACCGGGCCCGCGCGCTCGACGAGCGGGGTACGGCGGCCGCGGTGTCGCCGTCGATGCGGTCCTGGGCGGCCTACGTCGCCGGGGAGATCGAGGGTCTCGCCGGCGACCTCACCGCCGCGGAGGCCCACTACCGCACGGCGCTGCGCCTGGCCCGGGGGGCGGGCGCCACGTTCCTGGTCGGCGTGGCCAGCGTCGGGCTGCTGGCCGTGCTCGCCCGGGCGGGCCGGGTGCACGAGGCCCTGCGCGGCTACACCCGGGTGGTCGACGGCTTCGCGCGCACCGGCAACTGGACCCACCTCTGGACCACCCTGCGCAACCTCGCCGACCTGCTGCGCACCCTGGGCGACGACCGGACGGCGAACCTGATCGACGCCGCCGCGGACCGGGCCCCGGACGCGCCCGCGGTGGCCGGCGTCCGGCCCGTCCCCCCGCCCGACGGCCCGGTGCCGGACCGGACGGAGATCCTCCGGCTGGCCCGGGAGGCCGTCGGGCGGGCGGTTCAGCCGGGGACGAGCGGCGAGCGCTCGGCCTCGAGGTAGCACTCGTCGCGCACCCAGGCCGTGTAGCGCTCCCGGCCGAGCGCTTCGATCAGACCGGCGGTCTGGGTCGCCTGCGCGGCCAGCGCACGGACCTTGCGTGCGGCGACCGCGGGCGGCAGCGCCAGGTCGACGCTCAGCCGGTCCTGTTCGACGGCCAGCGGGTAGCCCGGCTCGTAGACGCCCAGCTCGGCGTCGAGCCCGGCCCACTCCCGGGCGTGCCGCACGGGCACGGCGGCGTGCAGCAGCCGGGTGTGCGGCGGCGCGGCCAGCTCGACGGCGGCGTCGACCCAGCCCGAGACGGTCCGGTGGTCCGAGTGGCCGGTGATGCCGTCCGGGCCGAAGGTCAGCACGGTGTCCGGACGGACCTCGTCGACGATCTCGGCGAGCCGGGCGATCGCGAGGACCGAGTCGGCGGCGGCGCACTCGCCGTCGCGGTAGTTCAGGAACCGGTGCTCGCGCACGCCGAGGATCCCCAGGCAGTGCGCCAGCTCGTCGGTGCGTTCCTCGGCCAGCCGGTCCGGCGGCCACGTCCCGGGATCCGCCGTCCCGCGCTCCCCGCGGGAGGCGGTCACGCACACCACCCGCTGGCCGTTGTCGCGGGCCAGCGCCATGAGGCCGCCGGACAGGTACGCCTCGTCGTCGGGATGGGCCCAGATCCCCAGGACGGTGCCCAGCTCGGCCACGCGGTCGGACGTCGTGATCATGATCGTTCCCTTCGGATGAGCACCAGGTGCAGGAGCAGCCCGGCGCCGCAGCACGCCGCGGCGACGAGCCGGAGCGCGCCCACGCCCCCGCCGGGGGCGCCGAGCGCGAGGCCGCCGAGCAGGGCGCCGGCGGCGAAGCCGAGATGGACGGCCGTGCCGTTGAGTGCGAACACGACCGGGGCGGGGCCCACGGCGAGCGCGGCGAGCCGGTGCTGCTGGGCGGGGATGCAGGCCCAGCCGGCGGCGCCCCACGCGACGGCGGCGGCGACCAGGCCCGCGGCGCCCAGGTCGACGGTGACGGCGACGAGAGCCGCGGCCAGCGCCAGTGCGACGCCGGGCACGACCTGCCGCCCACCCCAGCGGTCGGCCGCGATCCCGCCGCACCACGTGCCGAGCACCCCGCCGATCCCCATCAGCGCGAGGACCATGCCCGCCGCCCCCGGCAGCAGCAGGTCCACGTGGGCGTGCACCGCCTGCGACGCGGCCATGAGCAGGGCGGACACACCCAGGACGCCGACGAGCACCGGGGACCGGAGCGGGTCGAGCCGCTCGCGGGCCGTGGTGCCGGCCGGGTCCGCGGAGCCGGCANGCGGGCCGTGGTGGGGGCCAGGTCCGCGGAGCCGGCACCGGCCCGCCACAGGCCGAGCGCGGCGGCCGCGGCGAGCAGCGCGACCAGGGCGAAGGCGGCGCGCCAGGAGGACGGACCGGCGAGGACGACGCCCAGCGGCGCGCCCACGACCATGGCCAGCGACGACCCGGTCGGGACCACCGCCGCCGCCCGGCCCCGTCGTTCGGCGGGGACCGCGGCCGGGGCCGCCGCCGCTGCCGCCGGGACGTGGACGCACGCCGCGAGCGCGGCGAGCGCCCGGGCCGCCAGCAGCGCGGCGAGGGTGGGGGCCAGCGCGGTCGCCACCGCGGCGACGCCGACGACCGCGATCGAGCCGAGCAGCAGCGGCCGGAGCCGCCGCCCCCCGAGCAGCGTGCCGAGCACCGGTGCGCCGAGCGCGTAGGTGCCGGCGTAGACGGCCAGCGCGGCGCCGGCGTCGGCGGGCGCGACCGCGAGGTCGGCGGCCGTCCGGGTGAGCAGCCCCGCGAGGACGAACATGTCCGTCCCGATCGCGAAGGAGCCCAGTCCCAGGACGGCGACCGTCGCCGGCGGGAGCGCGGCCGTGCCCCGCGGTCGTCTCGCTCCGATCACCCGGGTGGACATCCCGTTCCCCTCCCTCCGCTTCCGGTTCCGCTTCCGGTTCCGGGAAGGAGGTTGGGGGCACGGCCTTGCAGCACGCTGTCACCGCCCCGCACGCCGCTGTCAGATCGCTGCCGCGGGCGGTCGAACGATCGTCAGGTCAGGGCTCGCCGGAGCACCCCGGCGAGGCTTCGGCTCTCAATGATCAGGTGAGCCGCGCGGAGGGGGCGGGCCGTGCCGACGGGACGAGCGTGGCGGCCCGCCACCCGCGCAAGGAGCTGACCAGCGCGAGCTCCTCGGCGCGGAGCAGGTCGCCCGGGCGCAGGGCGCGCTCCCGCAACCGCCCCGCGGCGACCAGCAGGCCCCGCTCGACCCCGGGCAGGCAGCCGCTGCCGAGCGGCGGCGTCCACCAGGTTCCCCCGATCCGGACCGCGAGGTTGGCCGTGCAGGACTCGGTGACCTCGCCGCGCTCGTTGACGAGCAGGACGTCGTCGGCGCCGGGGTGGCGCGCCAGGCGGCCCGAGTAGGGCGCGCGACGGCTGGTCTTGTGGTGCGGCCAGCAGAGCGTCGAGTCGACCGGCTGGGGGTCCACGACCAGGCGGACCGGGCCGTCGGCGGGCGGGGGAAGGTCCTCGACGTCGACGCCGAGCGCGCCGTCGCGGTGGCAGCGCAGCCGCACGCGGACGTCCCCGGTGCCGGCGAGGCGCTCGCCAGGGCGGCGCGGACGGCGCCCCCGTCGAACCGGAAGCCGAAGTACGCGGCGGAGTCGGCGACGCGGGCGAGGTGCGCGTCGAGCGAGCGCAGCCCGCGGCCGGCCTCGTGGCGCATGGTCTCGACGAGGTGGAAGTCCTCCGGCCGCGCGTCGAGCACCCGGGCCTTGGCCCGCAGCTCGGCGTACTCGGCGGCCGGCGCGGAGCTCCACGTGACGCCGCCGCCGGTGCCGTAGGTCGCCGTGCCCCGCTCGCGATCGACGACGACGGTCCGGATCGAGACCGAGAACCGGGCGCCGACGGGGTGTCCGGCGGGGGCCACGACGCCGATCGCCCCACAGTAGATGCCGCGGGGTCCGGCCTCGACCTCGCGGATCAGCCGCATGGTGCGGGCCTTGGGTGCGCCGGTGACCGAGCCGCACGGGAACAGCGCGCCGAAGATCCCGGTCAGCCCGACGCCGGGGCGCAGCCGCGCGGTGACGTCCGAGGTCAGCTGGTGCACGGTCGGGTAGCGCTCGACGTCGAGCAGGCGCGGCACCGTCACGGTGCCCGTCCGGGCGAGGCGCGCCAGGTCGTTGCGCACCAGGTCGACGATCATGACGTTCTCGGCGCGCTCCTTGGCGCTGCCGCGCAGCCGGGCCACCGCCTCGGCGTCCTCCGCGGTCGTGCGGCCGCGCGGGGCGGTGCCCTTCATCGGGCGCATGAGGATCCGGTCCCCGCGGAGCTCGAAGAACAGCTCCGGGCTGGCGCTCGCGACAGCGAACCGGCCCAGGTCGAGGAACGCGTGGTGGGCGCCGCGCTGGCCCAGTGCGAGATCGCGGTACAGCTGCGTGAGATCGCCGGACACCGGTGCGGTGAGCCGGGTGGTGAGGTTGCACTGGTAGGTCTCGCCGGCCGCGATCCGCTCCCGCACCGTCGCGACGGCCGCCCCGTGCCGGCCGGCGTCCCACTCCAGGAGCCAGGGCCCCGCGGCGGCGGAGGACCGCTCGCCCGGCGCCACGACCGGCACCTGCTCCGCCGTGCGGGTCAGTCCGAACCAGGCCAGTGGCAGCCCTTCGACCGGCTCGTGGGTCACGAGCGTCGGATCGAGCCCGGCGGCCGCCTCGTAGGCCACCATCCCGAAGGCCCACCAGCCCGCGGCGCTGCGCCGCTCGACCTCGTCGAGCACGGCCGGGACCTCGTCCGGTCGCCACGCGACCAGCTCGGCCTCGGCCCGCGGGAAGAGCCGGGCGGTGCCCGCGACGAGGTCGTCGACGCGGGCCCAGGCGGGTCCGGACATGGAGCGGCTCCTGACGAGAGGGACGGGCGGCACCGCATGATGCCGGGTCCGCCCCCCTCCGCGCACCGATCCGCGTCACACCAGCTCGGAGTCCCGGACCTTCTGGAAGCCTCGGGCCATGCGACGCTTCGCCGCTGGCAGGTGGTTGACCACCCGCAGTGCGGTGCGCCGGGCGAGCACGCTGAGCGGGCCGACGACCGGGCGGCGGGCGGTGCCGTCGTCGTTCATGAACTCCAGGGACTCCCGGACCGCCAGCGCGGAGTACCGGCGCATCAGCTCCTCGTAGCCGCCGACCGCCTCGTCGCGGGTCAGCTCGCCGTCGCGGACCCGGACGAGCCTGTCCCGCAGCTCCCGCGCGTCCCGCAGCGCGGTGTTGGCGCCGGCGCCGCGTCCGGGCGTCATCGTGTGGACGGCGTCGCCGACCAGGGTCACGCTGCTCGGGCGCCAGGCCGGCACCGGCTCCGAGGTCCGGATGCTCAACGCCAGCGCCGCGGTGGGGTCCGAGGTCGCCACCAGCTCCCGCCACCGCGGATCCCAGTCCCCGGTGAGGGACAGCGTCAGCTCGTGCAGGTCCTCGCCGCGCCGGTCCAGGACGTCGGCGGGAGCGAGGCTGCGCGAGGTCGACAGGCCCCAGGACAGGTAGTCCGTGGTGTTGTCGTAGCGCAGGCCCGGCCAGGCCTCGATCAGCGCGGCGTCGCTCGCACCGATCCCCTCGCGCGGGGCCCCGTCCCGCCAGGGCAGGCGCATCGCGTGGATGATCCCGAACTGCCCGCGCCGGTCGAACAGCATCGACATGCCGTCGCTCGCCCGCTCGGGCAGCAGGTCCGCGTTCTCCCCGGTGAGCGCGACCTTGCCGCCGATCGCGACCAGCCCGGTCTCGGTGTGCCGGGCGTGCGGCAGGTACTGCGTGCGCACGCGCGAGTTCGCGCCGTCCGCGCCGACGAGGAGGTCCCCGGTGGCGGAGTCGCCGTCGGCGAAGTGGGCGGTGACGGTGCCGTCGGGGTGCTGCTCGTAGTGCGTGAAGGTCTTGTCGAAGGTGATGACGTCCTCCATGCCGGTGAACAGCACCTGGCGCAGCGTCATCCGGCTGACGTTGTGGTCGCGGTCCTCGGGGCGGTCCCCGCTCTGCGGCCGGTCGTCGAACCGCATGCCGAGCAGCTCGCGGAACCGCTCGGTGTACATCGTGAGGTACGTGTACGGCAGGCCCGTCGTGGCGACGAAGGTGTCGAACAGGTCGGGTGGCAGGCAGGCCTTCAGCGCCCGGGCACCGTTGGGCGAGATGCCCACCCGGTAGCCGTTGAGGCCGCCCGTGCGGGTGCGGTCCCGCTCGTAGACGGCGACCTCCATGCCCGCTCGTCGCAGGCCGTGGGCCAGGCACATCCCCCCGGTGCCCGCCCCGACGACGATGGTCCTCGGTGCTCTCGACATGGCTCCCCCCGGAGTCGTCGGTCAGGTGTCCTCGAACTTCTCGGCGAGTTCGAGCAGGTCCTCCCGGTTCCAGGCCAGCGCCCCGTTGCGCAGGTCGTCGACGAGGGAGGTGACCCAGCGGACGTCCGTCTCGAGCAGCGCGACGGCGTACTCGCCCTCGATCAGCACCAGCCGGGGCAGGTGGCCGGCCCCGGCCAGGTCCGCCCGCAGCCGCTCGAGCTCGGCCCGGCGGCTCGCGAGCCGGGCCTCCAGCGCCTCGAGCGCCGTCTCCGGGGTGATCAACGGCAGGTAGGCCAGCGCCGCGGTGAACTCGGGGAAGTCGCGGCGCGGGGCCGTGAGCATCTCCACCGTCCACGCGACCGCCGTGCGCACCCCGGCCTCGGTCGCGGCGTACACGGTCCGCTCCGGCCGGGCCCGCTCCCGCTCGGTCGCCTGCTCGACCAGCAGACCGTCGCGCACCAGCCGGTCGATCGTCTTGTACAGCTGCGACCGCTGCCCGACGTTGACCACCTGGTCCTTGCCGCGCTCCCGGATCAGCTGCTGCATCCGGTACGGGTGCATCGGCCGCTCCGCCGCCAGGGCGAGCACGGCGAGGGCGAGGCCGGACCGCTGGGTCATAGTGTCGACTGTACTAGTGTCAGCGACACTACACAACCCGGCCCGAGTTGTCGGATCCGTGCGGAGCCGCGAGAGTCCGACGCGGAGGTGGCGACATGCGGCACGAGGACTGGTTCCTGACCGACGCAGAACGCGGCAATCCCGCCTGCCGGCTGCCCGCGTGGTGCACCGGAAACGAGGTCGTCCCGCTCGTCGACGGGGCGCGGTACTTCCCGCGGCTGGTCGAGGAGGTGTCCGCGCTGCGCTCCGGCGACCACCTCTTCTTCACCGACTGGCGCGGGGACGCCGACGAGTGCCTGCGCGAGCCCGGCCCGACGGTCGGCGAGCTGTTCGCCGCGGCCGCGCGCCGCGGCGTCGTCGTCAAGGGGCTGATGTGGCGCTCGCACTCCGACGAGCTGGCCTACAGCGAGCAGGAGAACCGGCAGCTGGGGGACGAGGTGCGCGAGGCGGGCGGAGAGGTGCTGCTCGACCAGCGCGTGCGGCGGGCGGGATCGCACCACCAGAAGCTCGTGGTGCTGCGCCGGCCCGGCGATCCCGCCCGCGACGTCGCCTTCGTCGGCGGGATCGACCTGTGCCACTCCCGCCGCGACGACGCCGACCACGCCGGCGACCGGCAGGCGCTCCCGATCAACCCCGCCTACGGCGACACCCCGCCCTGGCACGACGCCCAGCTCCAGGTGCGCGGCCCGGCCGTCGGGCTGCTCGACCGGGTGTTCCGCGAGCGGTGGGAGGACCCGCACTCGCTCGACACGCACAACCCGCTCGCCCGGATCCGCGACGCGCTCACCCGCGCCGACCTGCGCGCCGACCCGTTGCCGGAGCAGCCGGCCGACCCCGCGCCGGTCGGCACGGCCGCGGTCCAGGTGCTGCGCACCTACCCGTCGATCCGGCCCGGCTACCCCTTCGCGCCGCGGGGCGAGCGCTCGGTGGCGCGCGGGTACGCGAAGGCGCTCCGCCGGGCCCGCCGGCTGGTGTTCCTGCAGGACCAGTACATGTGGTCACCGCACATCGCCCGGCTGCTCGCCGCCGCGCTGCGCCGCAGCCCGGACCTGCACCTGCTGGTGGTCGTGCCGCGGCACCCGGACGTCGACGGCCGCCTCGCGCTGCCCCCGAACCAGGTCGGCCGGCTGCAGGCGCTGCAGGTGTGCCGCCGGGCGGCGGCGGACCGGGTGCACGTGTTCGACCTGGAGAACGAGGCGGGCACGCCGGTGTACGTGCACGCGAAGGTCGCCGTGCTCGACGACGTCTGGGCCGCCGTCGGCAGTGCCAACCTCAACCGCCGCTCGTGGAGCCACGACAGCGAGCTCACCGCCGCCGTGCTCGACGAGGCCCGGGACGAGCGCGAGCCCGCCGACCCGGGCGGGCTCGGCGACGGCGCCCGGAGCTTCGCCCGGTCGCTGCGCCTGCGGCTGCTCCGGGAGCACCTGGACCGGGCCGACGGCGACGACGCCGACCTCGTCGACCCCGAGGGCGCGGTCCGGGCGGTGGAGGAGGCCGCGACGGCGCTCGACGAGTGGCACCGCGGCGGCCGGCGCGGCCCGCGCCCGCCGGGGCAGCTGCGCCACCACGAGCCGGAGCGGCTCTCGCGCCCGACGCGGCTGTGGGCCGTGCCCGCCTACCGGGTGCTCTACGACCCCGACGGTCGTCCGTGGCGGTACCGGGTGCGGCACCGCTGGTGAGGGGCGCCCGGCCCGCCGCGGAGGGGGGCGACGGGCCGGGCGCGGCTTCTAGGGCCGCACGGGAGGGACCGGGTCCGGCCCGTCCGTGCCGCCGAGGTCGCCGAGGTCGCCGAGGTGGACGAGGCCGCTCACATCCGGTCGCCCGCCGTCGTCAGCGTGGGCGGGGCGGGGAAGCCGCCGACCGCCTGCTCGTAGGCGTGGGCGACGCGCAGGACGGTGGCGTCGTCGAACCGCTTCCCGACGATCATCAGTCCGGCCGGGAGCCCGTCGACCAGGCCCGCGGGCACGCTGATGGCGGGGTGACCGGTGACGTCGAACGGCGCTGTGTTGCCGATCATCGACAGCGCGGTGGGCAGGTAGGTCTCCAGCGGGGCGTCGAGCGGCACCAGCTCGCGGGCGGTGTAGGGCAGGGTCGGCATGACCAGCACGTCGTGGGCCGACAGCGCGTCGTCGTAGGCCCGGCGCAGCTCGAGGGCGAGGTTGCGGGCCATCGCGTAGTACTTCCCGCCGGCCAGCTCGAAGGTGTAGCGGCCGGACAGCCCGACGAGCTTGACCGTCTTGGACAGGTGCGCGCCCTTCGCGATCCGATTGGCCGCGTAGTGCGCGATCAGCTCCGGGTCGTAGAGGCCCTGGGAGTTCATGCCGTAGCCGTTGCCGTCGAGCATCTGGAAGGCCGCGCCCTCGGTGGCGATCACGTTCCACACGGCCATCGCGTCGACGTGCCAGGGGATCGACACCTCCTCGGCGACCAGCCCGGCCCCGCGCAGGGTCTCCACCGCGGCGCGCACCGCCTCGTCGACGCCCGGGTCGCTGACCGGGGTGCCGAAGCCCTGCCCGACCACCCCGATCCGCAGTCCCTCGGCCGACCCGGCGAGCGCCGCGGTGTAGTCGACGGCCTCGAGCGTGGTGGGCTGGCGCGGGTCGAGCCCGTCGACCCCGGCCAGCACGGTGAGCATCGCGGCCGCGTCGGCGACGGTGCGGGTCATCGGTCCGAGGTGGTCGATGGTCTGCTCGATCGGGAACGCGCCGGTGTAGGGCACCAGGCCGTGGGTGGGCTTGTGCCCGACCCCGCCGGAGAACGCGGCCGGGATGCGCACCGAGCCGCCCTGGTCCCCGCCGACGGCCAGGTCCACCGCACCGGTGACGACCAGCGCGACGCTGCCCGACGACGAGCCACCGGCGTTGCGGGAGGGGTCCCACGGGTTGCGCACCGGGCCCGGGTGGGAGGTGAAGCTGGCCCCGGAGAAGCACAGGTCCTCGCACACCGACTTGCCCGCGACCGTGGCGCCTGCCTCGAGCAGCCGGGTGACGACGGTGGCGTCGCGGGTGGGGACGAAGCCCTCCACGGTGCGCGAGCCGTTCATCATCGGCACCCCGGCCACGGCGATGTTGTCCTTGATCGCGACGGTCTTCCCCGCCAGCGGGCCCTCGGGCGCCCCCGGGATCGACGTGGTCACGTACCAGGCGCCGAGCGCGTTGTCCTCCGGCTCGGACCAGGCCCGGTCCGGGGCGGCCGGCGCGGTCGCGGCGTAGAGCTCCTCGACGCGCTCCGACGCGGCCAGCGTCGCGGCCACCGCCGGCGCGTACTCGGCCAGCTCGGCCTCGGACAGCCCGAACCCGTGGTGCTCGTTCAGCGCCGCCAGCCGGGTCGCGTCGGGGGGCGGGATCGCCACGTGCACTCCTCGGGTCGGTGGATCCGAGCGAGGACGCTAGGGACATCCGCGGACTCGTGTCAACGCTTCTTGACGCGTTGACACGCCGTTCATCCGGCGACGTCCGCGGGGAACAGCGGGGTGAAAACCGCGCCGCGGGCCTCGGCCAGGTAGAGCCGCTGGTGCACGCCGTCCGTGCCGTCGAGCGTGACCGTGCCGCGGGGGAACTCGTAGCGCCCCACGCGCATCTCGTCGGCGACCCGGTCGGGATTCGTGGTGCGGGCGCGGCGGGCGGCGGCCGCCCACATGTGCATCGCCTCGAACACGGACTCGGTGAGGGTGGACAGCGGCGGGGCCCACGGGCCGAAGGCCGCGCGGTAGCGCTGCAGGAGCGTGCCGTTGCCGTCGGTGTCGAGCTGCTGGAAGTAGCCGGACACCCCGTGGATGCCGCGGGCGGCCGAGGCGCCGACCCGCTCCAGGGTCACCTCGTCCATCGCCGGGCCGAGGCTGAGCGTGCGGTCCCGCAACCCCATCGCGTGGCACTGCCGCTCGAACGCCGCGGCGTCGGCCCCGACGAAGCCGTTGAGCACGACGTCGGCCCCCGACGCGGCGATCGCCTCGACGACCGGGGTGAAGTCCTCGGTGCCCAGCGGGGCGTACCGCTCGCCGACGAGCCGGGCGCCGACGGCCGGGAGGATCACCCGGGCGGCCGCGTTGACCTCGCGGGGCCAGACGTAGTCGTTGCCGGCGAGGAACCAGCGGCGTCCGCCGGCCGCGCGCATCAGCGGGGCGGCCGCGGCGGCCAGCTGCGCGGCCGGGCGCTCGCCGAGCCGGATCCGCAGCCGGCTCTCCCCGCCGCCCTCGTTCATGGGCGACTGCACGACGAGCACCCCGGTGTCCGCGAGGGCGGCCGACACCGCGTCGTAGGTGGCCGAGGTGGTCATCAGGAACACCGTCGCGCAGCCGGCGCGGACGAGCCGGAGCGCCTCGAGCGCCCCGGTGGCCGGGTCGGTGGCGTCGTCGGCCACGAGCAGCTCGACGGGCTTCCCGCCCACCCCGCCGTCGCCGTTGATCTCCTCCAGCGCGAGGGTCGCCACGTTCTCGGTCGCCGCGGCGAAGAGGCTGGCGGGCCCGGACTTGCTGGTCAACAGGCCGATCCGGGGACCCGCCGCCGTACCGCGCGGCACCGGCAGGCCCTGCCGGCGCATGAGCCACTCCAGCCCGCGCTCGTCGATCTCGGCGTGCAGCCGGATGCGGGTACCGCCGGGGGCCGGGGCGAGGCGGAGCCGGATCCGCCCGCGCCAGGGCTGGTCGTGGCTCACGGTGAGGGAGGTCGGGCGGCGCAGCGCGCTGATCCGGCCGAGGACGTCGACCGGTCCGGGCCCGCCGAGCGGGACCCGCAGCGTGACGACGGCCCCGACGGCGATGCGGTCGCAGGCGGCGTCGAACAGCCAGCCCGACCCGGTGCCGCCGCCGAAGCGGTCGAACACCACCTCGGGCGGGACGGCGGCGAACTCCTCGGCCGAGACCGCGACGGTCCCCACCGCTACCGCGCCCTCGCCCCGTTGCTCATCCCGCCTCCGCGGCCGTGTCGGGGCCGGTCCCGTCCGGTCCGCCGGTGCGGCCGGTGTCCACCGGCCCGGTCTCCGGCGGCCGATTCTCCACGGCGGCGCGCACACCGTGAAGGGACTGCTGGAACAGGCCCTGCAGCAGGGTCAGGACCTCGGCGGCCGAGCCGCTCGGGTCCACCGAGTAGTACCGGTAGCGGCCGGCGCGGCGCTCGGTGACCAGGCCGGCCACGCGCAGCACGCGCAGGTGCGTCGACACGGCGGTCCGCCCGACGCTGGTGATGCGCCCGGCCAGGGCGCCGGCGCTGCACTCGTCCTCCTCCGCCAGCACGGCGAGGATCTCCCGGCGGACCGGGTCGGCGAGGGCGTCGAACGCCAGGTCGCGGCGGGCCGCGCGCCCCGACGTGTCGTCACCCGCTGACATGAGCGCCACGATAGCCGAGCGGTGATCGCCGCGACGGCGCCGCGACCGATGCCCCGGGTCGTCGTCGCCGTGGCCTGGCGAATGCGTGGAGACCGGAATACTCGAGGGTTACGCAAAGAATGTCCGTCGGCCGAGCAGCGTGCAGGTCTCGGCCTGCGACCGGTGGTTCGAAAGAATCACTTGTTCGCACGCAAAAGGTGATTCCCAGCCAAGAGTTCGCGGGCGCGATCACGCGTGGTGGTGTTCCATTTCGGTCGCAGGCGCGCGTCATTCTGTGCGATAGTCGAGAGGTGTCCTGCCGGCACGGAGCGGTGGGCAGGTGAGGGCTCCCGCGTGGACGTCCGCCGACGACCCGCGCGGGAGCCCATCCGCCCGGCCCCCGAAGGCGCCGGGCCCTGGATCAGCTCTGCGGGTAGCTCAGATGCTCTGCGGGTAGCTCGATGTGCTCCACCGCAGACAGATCTGACGAGCGCTCGATCCTCACTTGCAGCGAGCGTCACCCGACGTCTGGCCGGGCGGGTGGCACTTCGCGTTGGCGTCGTGCGGGCCCGCCGAGCTGCTCCCCGCGCCGAAATCAGGGTCTGCGAATGCGATCCCTGCCCCGCCGACCGTGAGACCTGCGGCGATCAACGCCGCAGCGATGAGCCTTCGAATCATTCCGCCTCCCGTCCGACCGCGATTCCCCTGTCGCCACCGGTGGCGGAAAGGAACGGTAGCGCCGTGCTCTTGCGGCGACAAGGGGTGGCGTACGGGAAAGCGTGATCGAAAGACGAAGAATCGGCGGGAACCTGATTTCCTCGCGTTCGGGCGACGGCGTCGCGACGCCGCGGTGCCTCAGCTCAGCCCGCGGCGCCGTCGATCCCGTCGTCCACGCCGCCCTCGAGGGTGAGGACGTGGCCCATGCGCTCCTGCTTGGTGCGCAGGTAGCGCAGGTTGTGCGGGGAGGGGGCCGCGGGCAGGCCGACCCGCCCGACGATCTCGAGCCCGTAGCCGTCGAGCCCGCCGTACTTGGCGGGGTTGTTGGTGATCAGCCGCAGTCGGGTGATGCCGAGGTCGGCGAGGATCTGGGCGCCCACGCCGTAGGAGCGCGAGTCGACCGGCAGGCCCTGGGCGGTGTTGGCGTCGACGGTGTCGAGCCCGCTCTCCTGCAGCGCGTAGGCGCGGATCTTGTGCCCCAGGCCGATCCCGCGGCCCTCGTGCCCGCGCAGGTAGACCACCGCGCCGGCGCCCTCGGCGGCGATCGCGCGCAGGGCCTGCTCGAGCTGGGCGCCGCAGTCGCAGCGCAGCGAGCCGATGATGTCGCCGGTCAGGCACTCGCTGTGCACCCGCACCAGGGCGCCGTGGGCGGTGCGGCTGGCCGCGACGGCGTCGCCGTACACGAGGGCGAGGTGCTCGGTGCCGTCGAGGGTGGAGCGGTAGGCGACGGCGCGGAACTCGCCGAACACCGTGGGCATGGCGGAGGTGGCCACGTGCTCGACGAGCTGCTCGGTGGCCCGGCGGTGCCGGACGAGGTCGGCGATCGCGAGGACCGGCAGGTCGTGCTCGGCGGCGAAGGCGCGCAGCCGTTCGCCGCGGGCCATCGAGCCGTCGGTGTCGACGATCTCGCCGATCACCCCGACCGGCTCCTGCCCGGCCAGGCGCAGCAGGTCCACGGCGGCCTCGGTGTGTCCGGCGCGGACCAGGACGCCGCCCTCGCGGGCGCGCAGCGGGAAGACGTGCCCGGGCCGGCGGAGATCGGCGGGGCGGGTCGCGGGGTCGGCGAGCGCGCGCAGGGTCCGGGTGCGGTCGGCGGCGGAGACCCCGGTGCCGGCGTCGAGGTGGTCGACGGTCACGGTGAAGGCCGTGCCGTGGGCGTCGGTGTTGTCGGTGACCATCGGCGGCAGGCCCAGGGCGTCGGCCCGCTCGGCGGGCATCGGCGCGCAGACGATCCCGGTGGTGTGCCGGACCACGAAGGCGAGCTGCTCGGCCGTGGCGGTGGCGGCGGGCAGGACGAGGTCGCCCTCGTCCTCGCGGTCGGCGTCGTCGGTCACGATCACCATCCGGCCGGCGGCCAGCGCGGCCACGGCCTGCTGCACGGCGCGCGTGCCGGGCAGGGCGGGGGTAGGAGACGTCATCGTCGGTTCCTCACGGTCGGATGCCCACCCGGACGGGCGGACCGTCGAGCACGGGTCGACGGTAGGAGAGCGCGGGCCGCCGCGACTATCCGTTGTGAGCCGAGTCCTATCCGTGGAGCGCGGTCCGATCGGGGGTGACGCCGGACACTTCGCCCCGCGGCTCCCCGGCCGCGGTCCGCGGATATCGGCGCCCGCGCGGGCGGCCTACCGTCGCCCGGCATGGACGAGACGACGCACGTCGAGGTGCCCGGGGCGGTCGCGCCCGCCCGGATGCGGGAGGTGCTGGGGCACTTCGCCTCCGGCATCGTAGTGGTCACCGCGATCACCCCCGGCGGGCCCGCCGGTTTCACCTGCCAGTCCTTCAGCTCGCTGTCGCTCGATCCGCCGCTGGTCTCCTTCAGTCCCGCCCGCACGTCGTCGACCTGGCCGCGGATCCGGGAGGCGGGCGCCTTCTGCGTCAACGTCCTCGCCGACGGGCACGAGGAGCTCAGCTCCGCCTTCGCCCGCTCGGGCACCGACAAGTACGCCGGGGTCGCGTGGACGCCCGCCCCGTCCGGCGCGCCGAGGCTCGACGGCGTCGCGGCGTGGATCGACTGCACCCTCGCCGACGAGTTCCCGGGCGGGGACCACACGATCGTCGTCGGGCGGGTGCAGGACCTGGGAGCCGACCCGTCCCGGGCACCCCTGCTGTTCCACCGCGGGGCCTACGGCATCACCGGGTGAGGGGCGTGCGGCCGGTTCGGGCCGGGGACCGGCCGCAGGGCGGGTACCTCCGGTTCAGATCACGCCGGCGCCGCGCAGGGCGTCGAGCTCGGTCGCGTCGAGACCGAGCAGTCCGGTGTAGACCTCGTCGTTGTGCGTCCCGGGCCGTGGGGGCCCGGCCCACCGGACCGCGCCGGGGGTGCCGGTGAGCACCGGCATCACCCCGGGTCCGAGGACCTCCTTGCCGATCGCCTCGTCGAAGTGCGGCACCAGCATGTCCCGGGCCCGGAACTGCGGGTTCGCCACCACCTCGGCCACCGTGTCCACCGGGCCGACGACCACGCCGGCCTCCTCGAGCACCCGGGTCAGCTCGTCGGCGTCGTGCCGCCCGGCCCACTCGGCCACGACGGCGTCGATCTCGTCCTGGTGCTCGCCGCGGGGCACGTGCGTGGCGAAGCGCGGATCCGTCACCAGGTCCTCGCGGCCCATCGCGGTGCAGAGCCGGGCGAAGACGGTGTCCTGGTTGGCCGCGATGATCAGCCACCGGCCGTCCCGGCTGCGGTAGAGGTTCGACGGGGCGAGCTTGTCCAGCCGGGTGCCCGACGGCTGCCGGACCAGCCCCGTCGCGTCGTAGTCCGGGATCACCGACTCCAGCATCGCCAGGCAGGCCTCGGCCAGCGCGACGTCGACGACCTGGCCCTTCCCCTGCCGGGGACCCCGCCGGCCACGGGCCAGGAGCGCGGCGAGCACGCCCTGCATCGCGAACATCCCGCCCAGCGAGTCGCCCAGGGACAGCGCCGCGCGCGGCGGTGGCCCGCCGGGGAAGCCGTTGAGATAGCGCATGCCACCCGCCGCCTCGGCCACCGACGCATAGCCGGGACGCCGGCTGAGCGGCCCGGTCTGCCCGTATCCCGAGACGCGGGCGAGGACCAGCCCCGGGTTGCGCGCGGAGAGCACGTCGTAGCCCAGGCCCCAGCGCTCCAGCGTCCCGGGCCGGAAGCTCTCCACCACCACGTCGGCGGTGTCGACCAGGCGCAGGAAGAGCGCGCGGCCCTCGTCGCGGCGCAGGTCGAGGGTCACGCAGCGCTTGTTGCGGGCGTGCACGGTCCAGAAGAAGTGATGGCCGTCCTGCTCGGCCTGGCCCCACACGCGCAGCGGGTCCGGCCGGTCCGGCGCCTCGATCTTGATGACGTCCGCGCCGTGGTCGGCGAGCAGCCGACCGCAGAAGGGACCGGCGATGAGGGTGCCGAGCTCCAGCACCCGGATGCCGTCGAGGGCGGCGGGGGGACCGGCGGGGGAGTCGTCGTCGAGCACGCCGCCGACCGTAGGAGCCCGGCGGCCCCGCGGCCATCCGGTGACGGCCGCGGGACAGCCGCCGAGTGCCGGGGACCCTAGCCGGCCCGCTCCCGCAGGGTCTCGCGCGGCAGCTCGCCGAAGCGCTCCCGGTACTGCTGGGCGAAGCGGCTCTGGTGGAAGAAGCCCCAGCGCAGCGCCACCTCTGTGACCCGGGTCGACGCCGGGTCGCAGCGCAGCAGCTCGGCGCGGACGTGGTCGAGCCGGATGCGGCGCAGGTGGGTCATCGGCGACTCGCCGAGCTCCTGCTGGAAGGTCGCGTGCAGGGTGCGGACGCTCATGCAGCCCACCCGGGCCAGCTCCTGAGGGGTGAGCGGCTCGTCGGCGTGCTGCTCCATGTAGTCGAGGACGGGGCGCAGCCGGCCGGAGCGCACGGGGTCGGCGGGCGCGAGCAGCGCGTCCGTGTACTGGTGGCGGCCCGCGTGCAGCAGCTGTGTCATCACGAACGCCTCGTACTGCTCGCGCGCGATCGGCATGTCGGCCAGCCCGCCCGGGCGGTCGAGCTCGCGCACGAAGAACTCGACCGAGGCCAGCAGGGTGCGCCCCGCCGGCGTGGTGAGGTCGATCCCGTAGTCGAAGTCGAGCACGTCGTGCACCGGGCGGTTGAGCTGCTCGCTCAGGTGGTCCTCCAGGCTGCGGCGCGGGATCTTCAGGATCAGCTGCTCGGCGTCGGGGGACCAGCGGACGGTGTTCTCCTGGTCCGGGAGCAGCACGATCCCGCTGGTCCGCGCGGCGGTCGAGGCGCGCCCACCGTCCGTGCGGCTGGCCGCGGTGCGGCCCGCCGTCGTCAGGTTGACGTGGTAGTTGTCCTCGGTGGGCGGCATCACGAGCTTCGCCGCGGACTTGTAGGTCAGGTAGCCGACCGTGAACAGCCGGTCCGAGGTCGCGTTGAGCGTCATCTCGAGCCGGTCGTCCGGCGCGGACAGGTCGTGGTCGAGGTACACCCGCGTCACGGCCTCGCGGGCCTGCTCGAGGCTGCGGGTGTCGAGGACGGGATAGCGCGTCAGTCGGGCGGGAGGGACCTGCACGGGCTCGGCAGCGGCCTCCATCCGGACACCTCCTCGTGTCGGGTCGCGGCGCGCTCCCTCACCGCGGGTCGGCCGGTCCGGTCGGGGCCGTCCGATCAAGGTGCGTCCGACAGTAGGGCCCGTCCGGCGCTCCTACTAGCCCGAGAGCGCGAGGCGCTATCCGTTGAGCGCACGGCTGCCACCAGGCCGTGTGCCGCTGGTCTCGCACGGAACGGATCCGCGGCTGCGGTCCGCGGATATCGGCGCCCCCCGGCGGGTCCCTAGCGTCCTTCGTCGTCCGATGCCGGAGCCCGGTCCCGGTGCGTGGCCGGCTCCGCTCCGGTCGCGCGCTCCGGCCCTGCGAGGTCCCCCCGGACCCCGACCCGACGACAGGAGAGGTCGATGACGACATCCCTCGAGGACGTGAAGCTCTTCATCGGCGGCAGGTCCGTCGACGCCCGCTCGGGCCGCACGTTCGAGTCGCTCAACCCGTACACCGGCGAGCCGTGGGCCCGCCTCGCCGACGGCGGCCCGGAGGACGTCGACGAGGCCGTCGCCGCGGCCCGCGCCGCCTTCGAGGGCGAGTGGGGCGCCATGACCGGCTTCCAGCGCGCCGCGATCATGCGCCGGTGCGGCGACGCGATCGCCGCGCACGCCGAGCGGCTGGCCCGGCTGGAGGTCAACGACTCCGGGAAGCTGCTGCGCGAGATGCTCGGCCAGCTGAAGTCGCTGCCGCAGTGGTACTACTACTTCTCCGGGCTGGCCGACAAGATCGAGGGCCGCACCGTCCCGCCGGTCAACCCGAACTACTTCGGCTACACCCGCCGCGAGCCGGTCGGCGTCGTCGGGGCGATCACGCCGTGGAACTCGCCGCTCCTGCTGCTGACGTTCAAGCTGGCGCCGGCGCTGGCCGCCGGGTGCACGATGGTCGTCAAGCCGTCGGAGCACGCACCGGCATCGACCGTCGCCTTCGCCGAGATCCTGTACGAGGCCGGGTTGCCCGCCGGGGTGCTCAACGTCGTGACGGGCTGGGACCGGTCCACCGGCGAGGCCCTGTCCACGCACCCGGGCGTCGACAAGATCGCCTTCACCGGCTCCTCCGCGACCGGGGCCAAGGTCGCGCAGGCCGCGGTGGCCAACTTCAACCGGGTCACCCTGGAGCTGGGCGGCAAGTCCCCGCAGATCGTGTTCCCCGACGCCGACCTCGACGCCGCGGCCAACGGCCTGGTCGCGGGCGTGTTCGCGGCGACCGGGCAGACCTGCATGGCCGGCTCTCGGCTGATCGTGCACGCCGACGTGCACGACGAGCTGGTCTCCAAGGTGGTCGAACGGGCCGATTCGATCGTGCTCGGCGACCCCACCGAGGCGGACACCGAGATGGGTCCGGTCGCGAACCGGCCGCAGTACGAGAAGGTCCTCGGCTACCTGCAGGGCGCGGCCGCGGAAGGCGCCACCTTCGCCTGCGGCGGCGAGCCCGACGCCGAGCGGGGCGGTCTGTTCGTCAAGCCCACCGTGGTCACGAACGTGACACCGGAGAACACCATCGTGCGCGAGGAGGTGTTCGGGCCGGTGCTGGCCGCCTACACCTTCACCGACGAGGACGAGGCCCTGAAACTGGCCAACGACACCCCGTACGGGCTGGCCGGCGCGGTGTGGACCAAGGACGTGCACCGCGCGCACCGGGTCGCGGCGAAGCTGCGCGCCGGCACGGTGTGGATCAACGCCTACCGGGTGATCGCCCCCAACATGCCCTTCGGCGGCTTCGGCGCCAGCGGGTTGGGCCGGGAGAACGGCGTCGACGCGATCAACGAGTACACCGAGAACAAGTCGGTGTTCGTCGAGCTCACGGGCGGGACCCGGGACCCCTTCCAGCTCGGCTGACCGGCACGAACGGCGCTTCCCCTCGCACCCGGCGCACCACCGGCACTTCCGCTCACCTTGCGCACGAACGGCACCTTCGTGCGAACCCGTCCCAGGAGACGACCATGACCGTGACCGCCAACGAACGCCTCGGCCTCGCCCCCACCGACCCCCGCCCGGCGTCGGAGACCACGCCGGCCGCCGACCGCACCGAGACCAACCCGCTGTTCGGCGACCAGAAGATGAAGCTCGGCCTGTTCGGCACGAACTGCTCGTACGGGCTGATCATGAGCCACGCGCCGTCGACCTACGAGATCACCTGGGCGCACACCAAGGAGATCGCGCAGCGCGCCGACCGGCTCGGCTTCGACGTGCTCGTGCCGGTGGCCCGCTGGAAGGGTTTCGGCGGGTCGACCAACTTCAACGGCAACTGCTTCGAGACCTACACCTGGGCGGCCGGGATCGCCGAGGCCACCGAGCGGATCGCGGTCGCGGCGACCTCGCACCTGCCCACGATGCACCCGATCGTCGCGGCCAAGCAGGCGACCACGGTCGACCGGATCTCCGGCGGGCGGTTCGCGCTGAACATGGTGATGGGCTGGGTGCCGCCGGAGATGGAGATGTTCGGCTCCGAGCAGCGCGAGCACGACGAGCGCTACGCCTACGGCCAGGAGTGGCTGGATTTCGTCACCAAGCTCTGGACCGAGGAGGGCACCTTCGCGATCCACTCCAGGTACTTCGACGCCGAGCTGCTCGAGGCCTACCCCAAGCCCCACCAGGGCCCGCGTCCGGCGCTGCTCAACGCCGGCAACTCGCCGTCGGGCATCGAGTTCTCCGCCCGCAACGTCGACTTCAACTTCGCCTCGCTCGACACCCTGGAGAACATCAAGGCCTACACCGACAAGGTCAAGAGCAAGGCGCGCGACGACTACCAGCGCGACATCCACGTCATGACCTACGGCCTCGTCGTCTGCCGGGACACCGAGGAGGAGGCGAAGCGGGCGTTCCAGCAGGTCGTCGACCTGGGCGACTGGGGCGCGGCCGGCAACGTCATCAAGATCGCCGGTTCCGGGGCCAGCCAGTCCTTCGACCACGCCGTCAAGGAGATGCAGGAGCGCTTCATCGCCGGCTGGGGCGGCTACCCGATCGTCGGGACGCCCGAGCAGGTCACCGAGGAGCTCGGCAAGCTCAACGACGCGGGCATGGAGGGCATGATCTTCGGACTCATCGACTACAACGAGGAGCTGAAGTACTTCGGCGAGAGGGTCATGCCGCTACTCGAGGAGGCGGGGCTGCGACACTGATCGCGACCGCACACGGCGCACCGCCCCGAGCCGCCGGTCGCCGGGGCGGTCCGGCCGGTCCCCGATCGCTGCGAGGGTGACGCGGTGGCCGTTCCGGCAGCACTGGCGGCACTTCCGCGGCGATCTTGGTGCCTGGGGCCCCCTCACGACTAGCCTCGGACGCGTGGCGGTGCGGCGGCCGGGGCCGGTCCGGTGGGTCCGGTACGCGCTGGGCGGGCGGCTGCCGGCGCGGTACCGCGAGTGGGTGCTGTACGACGCGACCTGCCGCACCTGGGTGGCCCGGCACCTGGTGCGCACGGCGGTCCCGCTCACGCTGGTCTCGGTGCCGATCGTGCTGTTCGTTCCCGGCCCGCTGTGGGTACGGCTCTGCGGGCTGCTGCTGGGCTGGCTGGTCTCCGCCCAGTTCGCGATCTTCCTGCTGCACGACTCGGTGGACCACCGCGTGCGCAAGGCCGGCTACCCGCCGGGCCACGCGCAGGCCGTGCGCGACGCCGCGGCCCGCGCGATCCGGGAGCGGGGGCGGGCCCGCTACGACTCGAAGTACCGGTAGGGGCGGGCGGCCGGCACGGGTGCCGGCCGCCCGCGCCGGTCAGAACGGGCTGCCGGGCACCCCCGGCAGCGCGGGCTGCACCGCCGGCGCGCTGAACCCGCCGACCGGGCCGCAGAGCCCGGCCGGCACGGGGGCGCTGTCCTGCCCCACGGCCACGCCGGTGCCGAGGCCGGGCAGGTTCGTGCAGGTCACGTAGCTGGGCGGGCTGAACTGAGCGAGGGCCGGGGCGGCTCCGCCGGCCCAGACCAGCACCCCGCTGGCGGCGAGGACCAGACCGGCACGCAGCGCGGTGCGGGCGCGGCCGGAGGACGGGCGACTCATCAGGCGGGCTCCTTCGTCGTTCGGGTGTCGGTGCGGGCGGGGGCGGGCAGGAGGGTGGCCACGGCGAGGCACACCAGCAGCGGCAACGCGGGGACGTGCCAGAGGAAGTCGAGCGCGCTCTGCGTGGCGAACGCGGCGAGGACGGCGAGGGCGCCGGCGGCGCGGAGCGGGAGGCGGCGGGCCGTCCGGCGATGCAGTGCACCGACGACCAGCGCGAGGGCCCCGGCCAGCACGAGCGCCAGGCCGACGAGCCCGGTCTCCGCCGCGACCTGCAGGTACTCGAGGTGCGTGAACCAGGCGTGCACCAGCCGTCCGGAATGGTCGACGTAGGTGAGGTCCAACAGCCCGGGGCCGACGCCGGTGACCGGTGCGGACGCGAAGTGCTCCAGCGTCTCCCGAGCCAGGTCGACCCGGTCCGCGGACGCGCCGGTCAACCGGCTGTCGGCGATCGCGTCCACCGCGACCGCCGGGCCGGGCCCCCACACAGGGCCGGTCACGAGGTCGGCGAGGCCGAGGAGCAGCGCGCCCAGCCCGGACGCGGTCGCGGCCCGTCGTCGCCGGCTCGCCGCGAGCAGCACGGCAGCCCCCGCCACCACCCCGGAGAGGCCGAGCAGCGGACGCGGCGCGGCTCCCTCGGGCAGGGCGGGCAGCAGGGCGGCGCACGGCAGCGCCACGGCCGGCACCACGGGCAGCAGCCCGCGGAGGCTGCGGCGGCCGGCGGCGGTGGCGACCAGCACGGCGAGCCCCACCGCCAGCGCCAGCACGGCGCCGCGACTCATGGTGACCGCGAGCCCGAGCAGGAGCGCGGCGACCACGGCCCGGCGGAGCAGCGGGCGGGACGCCGGCAGCGTGACCAGCGCGAGCAGCAGGCCGGTGACCAGGGCGGCGCCCGCCGCATTGGCGTAGGTGATCACGGAAGCGGCCCGCCACAGGCCGGCGGAGGGCATCGACAACGGGGACAGGTGCAGGGCCGTCCCGATCCAGGCCGTCGCGGCGGCGACCACGGCGAGGGCGAGTGCGACGGCCTGCAGCAGGCGGCGTCCCTCGCCGCCGAGCCCGGCCGCGACCGGCAGGGCGACCGCGAGCAGCAGCGCGACGGCCGAGGAGGGCACCGCGTAGGCCACCGTCCCGTCGAGCAGGCCCCGGACCAGGACCCACAGCGCGAAGCCGGCCCAGCAGGCCGCAGCGACGGACGCCGGGCGTGTGGTCGACGTGCGGCCGAGCAGGGCCAGCAGGCCGGCGCCGGCGACGAGTGCGGCCACCACGGTGAACGGGCCGGCGTAGAACGCGCCCTGAGCCAGGACGGCGACGCCGAGGGCCGTGCCCAGCAGGGTGGCGCGCCCGTCCCACCCCGCGGTGCGGCGGGCGTCCGGGACGACCGCGGCGGCGGTCCGTGGGGCGGTGACGGTCATGGTGTGTGCTCCCTCCCGAGCCGGGAGCGTGCACCCTGCGCAGCCGCGTTGCGCTGCGCGCGCACCGCTTCCACTCGACCGTGTGGCACCCGGAGGCGTGGCCGGGAACGCTTCGTGAGCGCCGCGCCGGGGACCCGTCGCTCAGCGTGAAGGGGCGTGGATCAGCCGACGGCCTTCCGGAATGCGGATCCGGAAGATCGTGTCGCGGCGCAGCGGCGGGCGCCCGGGGCCGGTCCCGCCGAGCACGACGACCTCCGGTTCGCCACCACGCTCGACGGCGGCGACGAGCCCGGGGACGGACCCGTCCTCGACGTACGGGGCCGCGCTGTCCGTGAGGCGGCTCATGCGGGGGAGACCGCCGAGGCGCCCGGGCCTCATCGGGTGGCGTGCACGGTGAGCAGGAGGTCGTCCGGCGCCGGCGGCGCGTCGGAGTGCCCCGAGCGCACCACGACCTCGGCGAACCCGGCGTCGCGGACGGCCCCGGCGATGGCGTCGGCCGACCAGAAGCGGCGCACCCACTGGTTGAGCTCGGTGTGCACGAGCACGCCGTCGACGAACAGCTCGTAGATCCCCACGCCCCGCTCGAGGCCGGTGGCCGGGTCCGTCCGGTGCCCGCCGCGCGCGGTGATGACCGCGCCGTCCGGCCTGACCCACCAGTCCGTCCCGTTCGGCGCGCCGGGCGGCCCCGGACCGGTCTCGACCTCGAAGTGGAAGGTGCCGCCGTGCAGCAGGTGCGCCCGGACCGCGGCGAGGGCCCGGGCGACCTCGTCGTCGCCGGCGATGAGCCCCCACGCCCCGGCGGCGCAGAACGCGGCGCGGTACCGGCGGCGCAACGACAGGTCCTCGGCGCGCTGCTCGTGCAGCCGCCCGGAGACGTCCAGGCCCTGCTCCCGCGCGTGGTCGAGACAGGCGTCCAGCATGGACGGCGAGGCGTCCACACCGTCCACGTCGACGCCGGCCGCGAGCAGCGGCAGCAGGAAGCGCCCGCTGCCGCACATCAGCTCCAGCACGGGCTCGGCCGCGCCGATCACACCACGGTGGAACGCGAGCTCGTCGGGCGGCGCCGTCGGCTTGTCCAGGTCGTACGCCTGGGTCAGCAGGTCCCGGTACTCGGCGCGCGGCTCCACCCCGGAATCGTCCGGGCCGGGCTGCGTCCGCGTCACTCCTGCATCCGGAGCAGCGGCTCTCAGGTCCGCAGCCAGACCGCCGTGTCCTGCGGGAGCTCCCCGTCGTCCGTCAGCGGCCCGCTGGCCAGGAGCACCTCGGCGCCCTCGGGGAGGGCGAACGGGGCGGCGTCGACGTTGAGCAGCAACGCGAAGCCGGGGTCGCGGGCGAACCCGAGGGCTCCCGGGGGGACCTCCGACCAGGTCAGCGGTCCGTCGCCCAGCGCGGGCGTGTCGTGGCGGATCCGCAGCGCCCGCCGGTACAGGGCGAGCACGGACTCGGGGTCCTTGTCCTCGCGCTCCACGGTGAACCGGGAGAACCACTCGGGCTGCGGCAGCCACGGCTGGTCTTCGCCCGGGCCGAAGCCGAAGGGCGGCCCGTCGCCGGACCAGGGGATCGGGACGCGGCAGCCGTCGCGGCCGCGCTGGGTGTGCCCCGACCGGCGCCAGGTCGGGTCGTCCAGCGACGCCTCCGGCAGGTCCTCGACCTCGGGCAGGCCCAGCTCGTCGCCCTGGTAGACGTACGCCCCGCCGGGCAGGGCGAAGATCAGCAGCGCGGCCGCCCGGGTCCGGCGCAGACCCAGCTCGAGGTCCGCTGGCAGGTCGATCATCGAGTCCAGCGAGGTCCCGATGCCGGCGGCGGGGTCGCGGGCCAGGCGCGAGGTGTGCCGGGCGACGTCGTGGTTGGACAGCACCCAGGTCGGCGGGGCCCCGACCGCGGCGTGCTCGCGCAGGGTCCGTTCGACGGACCCGCGCAGCGCCGGGGCGAGCCAGGGTGCCTTGAGGAAGTCGAAGTTGAACGCGGTGTGCAGCTCGTCGGGCCGCAGGTAGCGCGCGAACCGGTCCGCCTCGGGCACCCACGCCTCGGCCACGAACACCTTCGGCGGGTCGTAGGTGTCGGCGAGGGCGCGCCACTCGCGGTAGACGTCGTGCACCTCGTCGCGGTCCCAGTGCGGGTGCGGACCGGGGTCGTGGTGCTGCTTGTCGCCGACGTCGGGCAGGCCCTGCTCCTTGATCAGCGAGTTGGCGACGTCGATCCGGAACCCGTCCACGCCGCGGTCGAACCAGAATCGCAACGTCTTCTCGAAGTCGGCGCGGACCTCGGGGTTCTCCCAGTTCAGGTCGGGCTGCTCGACGTCGAACAGGTGCAGGTACCACTCGCCGGGCGTGCCGTCGGGCTCGGTGACGCGGGTCCACGCGCCGCCGCCGAACATGGCGCGCCAGTCGTTGGGCGGCTCGTCGCCGCTCGGGCCGCGGCCGGGCCGGAAGAGGTAGCGGTCGCGCTCGGGGGAACCGGGCCCGGCCCGCAGCGCCGCGCGGAACCACTCGTGCTCGCTCGAGGTGTGGTTCGGGACGATGTCGAGGATGATCCGCAGGTCTCGCTCGTGCGCCTCGCGGATCAGGGCCTCGGCGTCGGCGAGGGTGCCGAAGCGCGGGTCGACGTCCCGGTAGTCGGACACGTCGTAGCCGGCGTCGGCGAGCGGCGACGGGTACCACGGGTTGATCCAGATCGCGTCGACGCCGAGGTCGGCGATGTGGTCCAGGCGCTGCCGCAGGCCGGCGACGTCGCCGATGCCGTCGCCGTCGGCGTCGGCGAAACTGCGGATGTACACCTGGTAGATCACGGCGCTCCGCCACCACGCGGCCGTGTCGGTCATGGAACCTCCCCGTCGGCGTTGCCTGCTTGTTCCATACTGTTCCACACGTGCGGCAGGGAGGCGGGATGGACAGGCGCAGGGCGAGCATCCGGGACGTCGCGCGCCTCGCCGGGGTGGCGCCGTCGACCGTCTCCCGTTCGCTGACGGGTACGTCCTACGTCGCAGCCGAAACGCAGGAACGCATCCGACGCGCGGTCGACGAGCTGGCCTACCTGCCGCCCGGGCGCCCGGTCCGCCGGGCCGCACCCCCCGCCGTCGCCGCGCTGGCCCGGTTCCCCTCGGCCTGGTTCTTCGCCGAGGCCGTCGGCGGGGTGGAGAAGGTCCTGCGGACGGGCGGGCACCAGCTGCTGCTGCACAACGTCGGTGACCCGGAGGGGCGCGCCCACGTGTTCGCCACGCTCGAGCGCTGGGCCGTCGCCGGGGTGATCGTCGTGGCGTCGTCGTTCACCGACGAGGAGCGGGAGGTGCTGGAGCGGCTCGCGGTGCCGATCGCGGTGGTCGGCGGGACGTTCCCGGGCCGGCCGCGGGTCGGGATCGACGACCGGGCGGGCGCCGCGACCGCCGTGCGGCACCTGGTCGGGCTGGGACACACCGACATCGGGCTGCTGTCCTTCGACCCGGACGACACGGTCGGGCGGGACACCACCGACGCCCGGCGCGCCGGGTTCGCCGCGGCCCTCGGCGAGGCCGGGCTGCCGCTGCGACCGGAGTGGGTGATCCCCGCGGGACACGACGCCGTGGCGGGCGCCCGGGCCGTGGAACGCCTGCTCAGCGGGCCCCGGCTGCCCAGCGCGCTGCTGGCGATGTCCGACGAGATGGCCCTCGGGGCGCTGCGCACCCTGCGGCGGGCCGGGCTCGACGTGCCCGGGCAGATGTCCGTCGTCGGGTTCGACGACCAGGCGGTCGCCGAGTTCGCCGACCTCACCACGATCGCCCAACCGGCCCGTGAGCAGGGCGAACGGGCCGCGACGCTGCTGCTCGACGCGCTCGCCGGCGGGCTGGAGGGCACCCCGGACGTCGACCTGCCCACGCGGTTGGTGGTGCGGGGGACGACCGGGCCGCCGCGTTCCTGACCGGTTCCTGTCGGTGGCATGTGCTGCACTGCACGTGACCGCGGGAAGGGAGGGCCGGGATGTTCGTGCACGGTCACCCGCGTGCCCTCGGATGGGTCAAGGGGCACTACCGCCCGCCGAACTCGCCCACGGAGGAGCAGCTGGGGCTCGAGCTGGAGCTGGTGCCCGCCGTGCCCGGAGTGCCGGAGGTCCCGCGGGTGCCGCAGGTCCCGGAGATCCCGCGGCCGCGGGAGGAGACGAGCCCGGCCGACGCGGCCCCGGGGATCAGCCGGCCAGGTCGCGGTCGCGCGTCTCGGTCAGCGCCAGCACGGACAGGAGGCTGATCACGGCCATCAGCGAGAGGTAGAGCCCGATCGCGATGCCGCCGAAACCGCCCTCCAGCGAGGTCGCCACGAGCGGCGGCACCGCACCGCCGAGCACCCCGCCGAGGCTGTAGGCGATCGAGGCCCCGGAGTAGCGGGTGCGGGTGGCGAACAGCTCGGGCAGGAAGGCGGCCATCGGACCGAACGACAGCCCCATGATCGCGAGCGCGCCGCCCAGCGCGAGCACGACCAGCACGGGCTCGGCGGTGTCGAGCAGCGCGAACATCGCCGGGCCCCACACGATCCCGGCCGCGCACCCGGACAGCACCACCCGCTTGCGGCCGAAGCGGTCCGAGGCCCGCGCCGACAACGCCGTGGCGACGCCGAGGAACACCACCGCGATCATGGTGAGCAGCAGCATCTCGGTGCGGGCGATCCCCAGGACCCGGGTGCCGTAGGAGAGGCAGTAGGTCGTCGCGGTGTAGAAGAGCGCGTACTGGACGATCATGGCGCCGGCGCCGAGGAGGAGCTCGCGCGGCTGGCTGCGCAGCAGCTCGACCAGCGGCACGCGGGTCTTCTCGGCGCGCGCGAACACCGGCGACTCGGCCACCCCCAGCCGCACCCAGAGCCCCACCGCGACGAGCAGTGCGCTGGCGAGGAACGGCACGCGCCAGCCCCAGGCGGCGAAGGACGCGTCGTCCACGAGGGCGGCGAGCAGCAGGAAGACGCCGTTGGCCGCGATGAACCCGATCGCCGGACCGAGTTGCGGGAACATCGTGTAGAGCCCGCGCTTGCCGGGCGGGGCGTGCTCGGCGGCCAGCAGCGCCGCCCCGCCCCACTCGCCGCCGAGCCCGATGCCCTGCACGAACCGCAGCACCACCAGCAGGACCGGGGCCGCGACCCCGATCGTGGCGTAGCCGGGCAGCAGGCCGACCGCCGCCGTCGCCAGACCCATCGTGAGCAGCGAGGCGATCAGCATCGACTTGCGGCCGAGCCGGTCGCCCCAGTGCCCGAACAGCGCCGACCCCAGCGGGCGGGACACGAACGCGACGGCGTTGGTCGAGAAGGCGGCCAGGGTGCCGGCAACCGGGTCGAGCGTCGGGAAGAAGGCGGCGTTCAGGACGAGCGCGGCCGCGATCCCGTACGCGTAGAAGTCGAAGAACTCGATCGTCGTCCCGATGAAGCCGGCCACGGCGATGCGCCCCATCGACACCGTGGACGCCTCGTCCGTCCCACGCCCTGCCATCGTGCTGGTCCCCTTCTGTTGAACGGCGGAACGGTACCTGTCGGGTTCGCGGCCGTCGGCGGGCCGTCGGAGCGGGGACCGGTTCCTCCCGGTCCGTGCGCCGGTGCCCCGTTCCCGGCGGCTCGCGGAGGGCGCGGCCTGGCCGTCAGGTTTCGCGGATTCCGCGCTCACCGCGGCTCGTGCTCCCCGACCGGCGATCGGGTCGGCGCGGCTGGGGTCGTGTCCGCGCGGCTGGGGTCGTGGCGGCGTCGGCACGCTCGGTGCCTCCCCGCGGGAGTTGCGGCACCCTCACTGCGGCCTCACGACTGGCCCGCCAGCGGTCATGATCACCGGCAGTGGACGGCAAGGGCCGGATTTCGATCGCCGCGGTCCACACCTGGTGATCTTGTGCTCCGAGGAGGCCGAGTGTGGGGCACCCGCGTTCGAGGCGGCGGGTGCGCCGCAGTCGAGGAGCGAGCCCTTGAGCGCCTGTCGGGGGCCGGGTTCCGCGCTGATCGCGGTTCTGCTCCGCAATCGGCGATCTCGGCGGTGCGGCGACGGGGGCTCCGCGGCCGGTCAGCCGCAGCTCCGGGGCAGCTCCGGTCCGCCGCAGCTCCGGGGCGGCTTCGGTCCGCCGCAGCTCCGGGGCGGCTTCGGTCCGCCGCAGCTCCGGGGCGGCTTCGGTCCGCCGCAGCTCCGGGGCGGCTTCGGTCCGCCGCAGCTCCGGGGCGGCTTCGGTCCGCCGCAGCTCCGGGGCGGCTTCGGTCCGCCGCAGCTCCGGGGCGGCTTCGGTCCGCCGCAGCTCCGGGGCGGCTTCGGTCCGCCGCAGCTCCGGGGCGGCTTCGGTCCGCCGCAGCTCCGGGGCGGCTTCGGTCCGCCGCAGCTCCGGGGCGGCTTCGGTCCGCCGCAGCTCCGGGGCGGCTTCGGTCCGCCGCAGCTCCGGGGCGGCTTCGGTCCGCCGCAGCTCCGGGGCGGCTTCGGTCCGCCGCAGCTCCGGGGCGGCTTCGGTCCGCCGCAGCTCCGGGGCGGCTTCGGTCCGCCGCAGCTCCGGGGCGGCTTCGGTCAGCCGCAGCTCGGGGCGGCTTCGGTCCGCCGCAGCTCCGGGGGGTTCCCGGTCAGCGCAGCTCCGGGGGTTCCCGGTCAGCCGCAGCTCCGGGCCGGTCCCGTCCGCCTCGGGTGGGTCGGATCGCGGTGCCGGCGCCGTCCTGCGCGGTCTCCTCACCCTCACCGCTCGTGCAGCGTCGTGATCGTCGGTTGTGGACCGGGGAGGTCGCTTTCCGGCCGTTTCCGTCCACATCCGATGATCACGGACCCGGAGCGGGGTCCTGGTGCCCGAACCACTCCCGGTCGGCGGCACACTGCGCGTCCGGAGGGGCGTCGAGGTCAGTTTCACCGACCACGCGAAGGGCCACGCGCCCGGACCCACGCCGCCGACTCCCTGCTCTCCCTGCCGGCGTGGAGGCTGCTCGTCCGTGATCTGCGTGCCGGGCCACAACGTGCCGGGCGACGAGGTGCCGGGCGACGAGGTGCCGGGCGACGAGGTGCCGGGCGACGACGTGATGCTCCACTACCAGCCGCCTGCGTTCCGTGATGCGCTGTACGCACGACAGGCGCCGGGCCTCGCCCCGGCGTCAGGTAGTCACAGGCTGGAGAGGGAGCGCATGACCGGGGACGGACAACTCGGTGAGCGGGGCGCGGACCCGACCCTGCTGCGCGCCCACGCGGGTGTGCGGTGAGCGGCCGGGCAGCCGCCTGGCGGCGCCGGGCCGAGGGAGCGACGGGCTCGCGACCGGTCGGGGCGCGGAAGGCTCCCGGGGGCGGGGTGCTCGACGACATCGACGCGCTCCTGGCGGAGCACGTCGACCCGACCGAAGGGCCAGGTGTGGACCCACCGACGGGTGAGGACGACCGGGAACCCCTGCTGTGACGGCCCGACCGACGGCCACCGGGTACGAGGCCGCGGCGACCACCGCGCCCTCCTCCTCGTCGAGCGGCGGGTTCTCCGCCGCGGCACGACATGGAGGTGCGGACCCGGTGCCGGCGAGCCCGGGGGACGAGAGGGCGACTGGTGAATCCTCCGCGGCGATCGCGGGCGCCCGAGCGCTCCCTGGCGGGGTTGTCGCCGGATCCGAAGTCACCCGGGATGACGACCGGCTCCGCCTCGCCAGGAGCCGCCCGGATCACCGAGCTCACCGCCGGCGATCCACCAGACCCTCAGACCGCGCCGCGCGAGGCGAGCTGGCACACGGCGATGAGGCGCAGCGTCGCCCAGTCCCGCGGGCGCCAGATCCCGTTCTGCGGCAACGCGATCGTCGCCCCGCTGCGGCGCTGCTCGTCCAGCACGGAGCGGGCGTAGGCCGCCAGCCGCACGGCACCGCCCGTGGTGGTCCGGGCCGGCGCGAGGGTCGCGACGGCGCCGCCTCCGCTGCGGCGCATCCCGTCCCGCACGATGTCCCGCACGGCCGCCGCGTGCTGGTCGACGACGGCGGCGAGCCCCGGTTCGGCCGCGACCGCCCGGAGCCCGGGACGGCCGACCGTCTCCATCAGGCGGCGGAGGAAGCGGTGGGCTTTCCACTCGACGACGGCGGCGCGCAGATCCCGCAGCAAGCTCACGCGCAAATCGTAGCCAGCGATTTCACCGGATCGGGCGATCGGTGAGCTGATCGGTCGGCGTGACGCGCCGGTCGGACTCCCGGTCCGGCTGCCCGTCCGACGGCCCGTTCGTCCCGCCGTCCGGCTCGATCCCGAGGACGCGCAGCAGGGCGAGCGCCTCGGCCTCCGGCGTGCCCGGGGCGGCCGAGTACACGAGCAGCATCTGGTCGTCGAAGGCGTCGTGCAGGGTGTCGCAGTCCAGGGTGAGCACCCCGAGCTGCGGGTGCACGATCCGCTTGCGGTCGCCGTGCCGCACCCGCACCGACCGCTCCGCCCACATCCGGGCGAACCGCTCGCTGCCCTGCTCCAGGGTCGCGATCAGCCGCTTCAGCCCCGGGTCGTCGGGGTAGCGGCCGAAGGAGCCCCGCAGGTCCGAGACGAGGGCCCGGTCGAGCCGATCGCGCTCGGCGGGGTCGTCCGCCGCCAGCCGGTTGCCGGGTCCGACGAACGCCTGCAGGGCGACGTTGCGCTGCGCGAGGGGCAGCGCCGACATGTCGCCGAGCAGGGCGGCCGCCATGGCGTTCCAGGCCAGGACGTCCGTGCGGGCGTTGAGCAGCAGCGCCGGCAGGTCGGTGAGCCGGTCCATCAGCCGCAGCAGGCTCGGCCGGGGTTCGGCCGAGATGGTGCCCGGCGCCGGCGGGCGTACCCCGCCGAGTGTGAAGAGGTGGTCCCGCTCGTCCGTGGACAGCCGCAGCGCCCGGCCCAGCGCGCCCAGCACGGCGTCGGACGGGTGCGGGCCGCGACCCTGCTCCAGCCGCGTCAGGTAGTCGACGGAGATGCCGGCGACCTGGGCGACCTCCTCGCGGCGCAGCCCGGGTGTGCGGCGGCGGGTGCCGGCGGGCAGGCCGAGGTCGGCGGGGCGCAGCCGCTCACGCCAGGCGCGCAGGGTCCTGCCCAGTTCGGTCCGGTCCACGCGCCCAGCATGCCGCTCGGGGGTCCGCGCAGCCTGGTACCGCGGGTCCCACGATCCGCCGGACCTGGTCGCGCCCGGACCCGCGGCGCACGCTGGGGTGATGAGCGAGAACACGATCGCCCTGGTCACCGGGGCGAACAAGGGGCTGGGTCGCGAGACGGTGCGCCGGCTCGCCGCACTGGGCTGGACCGTGCTGCTGGGCGCGCGGGACCCCGGGCGCGGGGCCGCGGCCGCGGCCGAGCTCGGGGGCCGCGTGGAGGTGCTGCCGATCGACGTCACCTCCGACGAGTCGGTGGCGGCGGCCGCGAAGGAGGTCGAGGAGCGCCACGGCCGGCTCGACGTCCTGGTGAACAACGCCGGCATCACCGGCCCGCGGGTGGCGCCGCGGGAGACCGGCGCCGACGCCATGCGGGAGGTCTTCGAGACCAACGTCTTCGGGCCGGTCCGGGTGACCCGCGCCTTCCTTCCGCTGCTCGACCGTTCGGCGGCGCCGCGGATCGTGATGGTGTCCAGCGGGGTGGGCTCGCTGACCCTCACCGCGGACCCGGCGCGGGTCGAGTCGCGGATCGTCGCGCTGACCTACCCGTCCTCGAAGTCCGCGCTGAACATGATCACGACGCAGTACGCCCGGGCGCTGCCGCGGTTCCGGGTCAACGCCGCCGACCCCGGCTACACCGCCACGGACCTCAACGGGCACAGCGGGTACCAGACCGTGACCGAGGGGACGGACGCGATCGTGGAGCTGGCCCAGGTCGGGCCGGACGGGCCGACGGGCTCCTACCGGGACCGCAGCGGCGTAATCCCGTGGTGAGCCGGCGGCGTCGCCGCTAGCGTCCCCCGCGTGATCCAGCAGCTCTACGGCTGACCGGCCCGGCGACGACCCCGCCTCCCGCGCGGGGTCGTCGGCATGCCCGTCGATCCCGTCGAGAGCTCCTGGAGTCCCCGTGTCCCACCTCCTCATGGCCGGCGTCGGTGCGCACGGCCACACCAACCCGCACCTGGGCGTCGTCGCCGAGCTGGCCGAGCGCGGCCACCGCGTGTCCTGGGCCATCCCCGGGTCGTTCGCCGCGACCGTCGCGGCGGCCGGCGCGGTCCCGCTCGTCGTCGACTCACGGGTGCCCGACGAGTCGCGGGGCGAGGCCTGGCCGGAGGATCCGGTCGCCGGCATGTCGCTCTTCCTCGACGAGGCGGAGCACGTGTACCCGCAGCTCGAGAAGGCCCTGGCGGGCGACCCGCCCGAGCTGGTGCTCTACGACATCGGCGGCTGGCCGGGCCGCGCGCTCGCCGCCCGGTGGTGCCTGCCGCTGGTCCAGCTCTCCCCGTCCATGGTGGCGTGGGAGGGGTTCGAGGAGGACATGGCCGAGGCGCTCACCTTCCGCGACACCGCGCAACACGCCGCCTACCAGCGGCGGTTCCAGGCCTGGCTCGACGGGCTCGGCATCGCGCTCACCCCGGACGAGTTCGCCGGACGGCCGCCGCGCTGCCTGGTGGAGATCCCGCGCGTCATGCAGCCGCACGCGGACCGGGTCGACGAGCGCGTGTACAGCTTCGTCGGCCCGGCGCTGGACCGGCGGCGCGAGGAGTGGCCGGCGAGCGAGGAGCCGATGGTGCTGGTCTCGCTGGGCTCGAACTACACCCGGCGGCCGGACTTCTACCGGGCCTGCGTCGAGGCCTTCGCGCCGCTCGGCTGGCGGGTGGTGGTCGCCGTGGGGGCGCACGTGTCGCCCGAGGAGATCGGCCCGGTGCCCCCGGGCGTCGAGATCCACCGCTGGGTGCCGCAGTTCGGCGCGCTGGGCCGGGCGCGCGCGTTCGTGACGCACGCCGGCTCCGGCGGCTGCTCGGAGGGGCTCTACCAGGGCGTCCCGATGATCGCGGTGCCCCAGGCCGTGGACCAGTTCGGCAACGCGGCGCTGCTGGAGGCCCTCGGGGTCGGCCGGCACGTCCCGCGGGAGGAGGCCACGCCCGAGCGGCTGCGGCAGGCGTTGCTCGAGCTCACCGGCTCGCCGGAGGTGGCGGCCCGTTGCGCCGCCCTGCGCGCCGAGGTCCGGGCGGAGGGTGGCGCCCGGGCCGCCGCCGACGTGGTGGAGTCCCTGCTGCCGGGGTGAGTTCTCCCGAGCGTTGTGGATCCATACTGCACCCGGTCGGGCTCTCACCCTCGGGAGACCATCCAGCGGTGCCCGGCGGGGTCGACGACGACGCCGCCGCGCCCGTAGGGCGAGTCGGTCACCGGGCGCTCGATGCGGGCCCCCCGGGCGACCGCCCGCGCCACCACGGCGTCGGGATCGGCGACCTCGAGCCGTAGGGACACCGACACCGCGCCCGGCTCCGGGGCCCGCAGGCCCAGCTCGGGGAACTCCTCGGCCAGCATCACGACCGAGTCGCCGAGGGCGATCTCGGCGTGCCCGATCCGCCCGTCCGGCATGACGATCGGCTCCCCGCGCCGGAGCGCGCCGAACACCTCGACATAGAAGTCGACCGCGGCCGCGGCGTCGGGCACCGCGAGGTACGGGGTCAGGGTGGGCAACGGCACCGCGGCGGCCTCGGTCGTCGTCGCGGGCGCGTCGGTGGTGGTCATGGTGGGCTCCTCGCTCTCGGGACCGGTCCCGAGCACCAGCCGTTCGAGGTGCTCGCGCAGCCGCGCGGCGAACCCCGGGTCGGGAGGCACGGGCCGGATCGGCTCGCGGAGGACGTCCAGCGGATCGGTCATGCCGGGCCTCCTCCCGCGCGCCGGTCCGGACTCTCGGGACTGTCGGTGTGAGCGGCGTAGCTGCGGCGGAACGCCGCCCGGGCCCGGGCGAGCAGGGCCTCGGTGGCGTGCACGGTCCGGCCCAGCACCCGGGCGACCTCGGGGACCGGGAGCCCGTCGAGGTAGCGCAGGGTCAGGGCGGCCCGGTGCTGCGGCGCCTGCGCGTCGAGGACCTCGCGGGCGAGCAGCGCGTCGAGCTCGGCCTCCCAGGGGTCCTCGACCTCGGGTGCGTCCAGCACCCGCAGCGCGCGGTCCCGGATCTCCAACGACCGCCAGTGGTCGACGAGCTTGTGCCGCGCGATCCCGACCAGCCACGCCGTGCTGACCCGCGGGGTGCCGGAGCGGCACGCGGCGACGGCGGCCAGGAACACCTCCGCCGTGAGGTCCTCGGCGAGCGCCCGGCGGCCGCAGCGGGCCAGCAGGTAGCCGTAGACCTCGGGCAGCGCGGCGTCGTACAGGGCGAGCAGGTCGAGCCCGGGATCGGGCTCGACCCGGCTCGTGGGTCCCTGCGGTCCGCTCACGCCCCTCCATCGGGCGGGCCGACCGGACTCCGACGGTGGTTCACCCGATCGTCGTACTCAGACGTCGGCGAGGAAGGCGAGCAGCACCTCGGTCCACCGGTCCGCGGCGTCGACGTGCGGGCCGTGCCCGCTGCCCTCGAAGACCTCGACGGTCACCCGGCCGCCCGCGGCGGCGTACGCGTCGAGCACCTCCCGGATCTGCGCGACCATCGGCTGCGCCGGGAACGCCTCCTCGCCGGGCCATCCCGGCACCGCACCGCTCGCGCCGAGCACGCCGAAGTCCAGCGGCGACGCGTCGGCGACCACGAGGTCCGCGCTGCCGTGCGTCCACAGCACCGGCGGCTTGGGGTCGAGGTCGACGAGGTCCGCCCACCGGCAGTACTTGGGCGAGAGCGCGTTGAGGATCCCGCGCGTGCCGGGCGCGACCCCCGGCCAGTTCGGGGAGGGCACCTGGTCGCCGGGGTAGCCGTCGTCGCCGACGAGGGTCTTGAGCACCTCCGCGACCAGCACGTCCTCGCGGTCCGACGGGAGCTGGAAGGTCGGCGACCAGTACAGCGCCCGTATGACGTTGCGGATGGAGAAGGGGCTCTCGTCCGAGGCGTCCTTCGCCGCGAGCCGCGCGACGACCTCGGGGTTGGCCGAGCCGCCGCCGGAGCCGGCGACGTCCGGGGTGACGGGGCTGCCGTCGGCGCGGGCGCCGCCGTAGCCGTAGGGGGACACCGGGTCCAGGAAGGTCAGCGAGGCGACGGGGCGGTCCTTCGCGAACGCCGCGATCGCCGCCCCGGCCGTCGACCAGCCGACGAGGTGCGGCGGCCGCTCGATCCCGAGCGCGCGCAGCAGGGCGGCGGTGTCGTCGGCCCAGTCGCCGAGTCCGCGGGTGGCGTCGAGCGCCTTCGGCTCGGTGTCGCCGAACCCGCGCATGTCCGGCGCGAGCACCCGGTACCGCTCGCCGAGTCGCGGCATGAGGTGCTCGTAGAAGCGCCCGGTGGAGAGGTTGCCGTGCAGCAGGACCAGCGGCTCGCCGTCCTCGGGCCCCGCCTCCAGCAGGTGCATGCGGAGGCGGTCGGTGTCGACGGTGGCGGACCGCACCCCGGGCAGCAGCGTCATGGCGTGATCGTCGGGGGCCGATGTCGCCGGGTCAAGCCGCCGTCCGGCAGGGTCGGTGCGTGCGCGTCGTCCTGGCCACCCCGCTCGACGAGGAGCTGTGCCGGCTCGTCGAGGAACGGGAACCCCGCCTGACCCTCGTCCGCGACCACGGGCTGCTGCCGCCGATGCGCTGGCCCTCGGACCACAGCGGTGACCCGGCGTGGCACCGCACGCCGGAGCAGCAGCGCCGGTTCGAGGAGCTGCTCGACTCCGCCGACGCGCTCTACGGCATCCCCGGCGAGCACGACGCCGCCGCGCTCGCCCGGACCGTCGCCGCCAACCCGCGGCTGCGCTGGGTGCAGACGATGGCGGCCGGGGGAGGGGCGACCGTCCGTGCGGCCGGGCTGACCGCGGCGCAGCTGGGCCGGGTCGTCTTCACGACGACGGCGGGCGTCCACGGTGGACCGCTCGCCGAGTTCGCGCTGTTCGGGCTGCTCGCGGGGGCGAAGACCCTGCCGCGCCTGCAGGCCGGGCAGCGTGCGCACGAGTGGGGCCCACGCTGGTTCATGGGTCACCTCGCCGACCACACGGTCCTGGTGCTGGGCCTCGGCGGGATCGGGCGCGAGGTGGTGCGCCGGTTGGGCCCCTTCGGGTGCCGGGTGATCGGGACCGCGCGCCGGCCGGGGCCGCCCCCCGAGGGCGTCGACGAGCTGGTGCACCCCGCGGACCTCGCCGCCGTGGTGGGGCGGGTGGACGGGATCGTCGTGACGCTGCCCGCCACGGCCGCCACCGAGCGGATGGTCGACGCGGAGGTCCTCGCCGCGGTGAAGCCCGGCTGCACGCTGGTCAACGTGGGTCGCGGGTCGGTGATCGACGAACCCGCCCTGGTCGAGGCGCTGCGCGACGGGCGGATCGGCTACGCCGCGCTCGACGTCGTCGCGGAGGAGCCGCTCGACCCCGCGAGTCCGCTGTGGGACCTGGAGAACGTGCTGCTCAGCCCGCACACCGCCACGCTCGATCGGCAGGAGGACCGCCGGATCGCGGAGCTGTTCGCGGACAACGCCTCCCGCCTGCTCGACGGCCGGCCGCTGCGCAACGTCGTCGACACCGTGGAGTTCTACTGAGGATTCTGGGAGCAGCGCTCTTGACCATGAGCGGGCTCCGCTCCCTCTCCCGTTCGCCGCGGCGACGGTGCTGTTCCTGCCTCAGTTCCTCCTGCCGCCGGCGCTGCGGATCGCGCACGGCGTGCTGCTCCGCGTCGGCTGCGTGCTGCTCGCGGTCCTCGTGCGCCGCCGCTGACCCGAGGGCCCCGCACCGTCGGCGTGCGGGGCGCCGTGCAGCGCTACGCCGTGACGGGGTGGCCCGCGGAGTGGCGCTGCCGCAGCCGGTAGCGCTGCACCTTCCCGGTCGCGGTCTTGGGCAGCTCGTCGACCACGATCACCGCCCGCGGCCGCTTGAACGAGGCCAGGCCCGCCTTGCAGAAGGCCACCACCTCGTCCGGGTCGACCACCGCACCCGCCCGCGGCACGACGTAGGCCACGGGCTTGTCCAGGCCGTCGGCGTCCGGGATCCCGACGACGACGGCCTCGGCCAGCGCGGGGTGCTCCAGCAACCGGGACTCGACCTCGGCCGGCGCGACCCAGATCCCGCCGACCTTGAGCACGTCGTCCGTGCGGCCGAGGCAGGTGAGGCTGCCGTCGTCGTTGCGCACGTACTGGTCCCCGGTCCGCATCCACTCACCCTGGAAGACCTGCCGGTTCACCGCGGTGCGGCACCAGTAGCCGGTGCAGATCGAGTCCCCGGAGATCCACAGCATCCCGGACTCGCCGGTCCCGCTGATCACCGAGCCGTCCGTGCGGCGCAGCTCGATCTCGTAGCCCGGCACGGGGAAGCCCGAGCTGCCCGGGACGACGGCGCCGGGCCGGTTGGAGATGAAGATGTGCAGCGCCTCGGTGGAGCCGATGCCGTCGAGGATCTCCACGCCGAAGCGGTCCCGGATGCCGGTGAACATCCGGGCCGGCAGGGTCTCGCCGGCCGACACGCCCTGCCGGACGCCGGCGAGGGCGTCGTCGGGCACGTCGCTCGCGAGCAGCGGACCCCAGAAGCTGGGCACGCCGAACAGCAGGGTCGCGCCGTACTTCCGCGCGTCGCCCGCGATGAGGTCCGGGGTCGGGCGCGCGGGCTCGAGGACGGCGGAGGCGCCGACCGAGAGCGGGAAGAACATCGAGTTGCCGATGCCGTAGGCGAAGAACAGCTTGGCCACGGACAGGCACACGTCGTCCGGCCGGATCCCGAGGACCTGCCGCGCGTAGGTCTCGGCGACGTACCGGATGTCGGCGTGCCGGTGCATCGCCCCCTTGGGCCTGCCGGTGGTGCCGGAGGTGTAGAGCCACAGCGCGGGCGACTCGTCCCAGGTCGCGGCCACGGACTCCAGGGGCGCGCCGGCGGCGAGCATCTGCTCCCAGGTGAGTGCGGTGATCCCGGGCGCGGGGGCCACCGGGTCGGCGCCGGCCAGGACGAGATGCCGCAGGTCGGGGGCGTTCGCCGCGGCACTGTGCACGGCCTCGGTGAACTGGTGGCTGCCGATCAGCACACGGGCCCGGGAGTCGACGACGAGCGTGCTGAGCTCGGCCCCGGTGAGCATCGTGGAGCACGGCACGGCGACCGCGCCGAGGTACATCGTGGCGAGGATCCCGGTGAACAGCTCGACGTCGTCCGCCATGCAGAGCACGACCCGCTCCTCGGGCCGCACGCCGATCCCGGCCAGCCCGCCGGCGACCCGGCGGACCTCGGCGGCGAGCTCGGCGTAGGTGAGGGTGCCCCGCGGGTGGTGGACCGCGGTGCGGGCGCCGTCGCCCGCCGACACCCGGCTTTCGGTCAGGTACTCCGCAGCGTTGAAGAGTTCGCTCATGAACCGGGCTCCTGTGCCTGTTCGGGTGGTCGAACTCTACAGCGAGATCACACGCCGTCAACGACGCGTAGAAGATCACCCTCTCCCGTGTGTCACGGCGATTTGCTACCAATGAGTCGGGGTAGGCGCCGGTGCCGCCCCTTCGTAGGAGGTATTCGTGACGACCGCCCCTCCGACGCCCGTCGTCGGACTCCGTCGTGAGCGCGAGGTGCTCACGGTCGCCCTGGCGACCGGCCGGCACGTCGTGCTCGAAGGGCCGCCCGGCACGGGCAAGTCCACCCTGTTGCGGTCGATCGCGCGCGAGGCCGGGCAGCACGTCGTGTTCGTGGAGGGCAACGCCGAGCTCACCCCGGCCCGGCTGGTCGGCGCGTTCGACCCGGCCCAGGTGCTGAACGAGGGCTACCTGCCCGCGAGCTTCGTCGACGGCCCGCTGCTCACCGCCATGCGCGAGGGCGGGCTGCTCTACCTCGAGGAGCTCAACCGGGTCCCCGAGGAGACGCTCAACGTCCTGATCACCGTGCTCACCGAGGGCGAGATCGCGGTGCCGCGGCTCGGGACCGTGACCGCCGGGCCGGGCTTCCGGCTGATCGCGGCGATGAACCCGTTCGACGCGATCGGGACCGCCCGGGTCAGCCAGGCCATCGCCGACCGGATGTGCCGGGTCGTGCTCGGCTACCAGTCGGAGGACGCGGAGCGGGCGATCACGAGCTCGGTCAGCGGCGTGGACGGCTGGGTGAACGAGCTCGCCGTCGGCCTCACCCGGGCGACCCGTGAACACCGGGACCTGCGGATGGGCTCCTCGGTGCGCGGCGCGATCGACCTCGCGCACGTGCTCACCGGGCTCGCGCAGCTGCGCGGGGAGGACAAGCCCGCCCGCGAGACCGCGCGGGACGCGGCGCACGCCGCCCTGTCCGGCCGCATCAAGGTCGCCGACGGGCTGGACCGGACCCCGGAGGCCGTGATCGACGAGCTGCTGGAGCGGCTCTGGCCCGAGGACGCTCCCGAGCCGGCGGACCGTGAGGAGTCCGACCCGGGAAAAGCTGACGGCCCCCCTCCTCCGGGATCGGGGGGCCAGTCCGGCCGGGACAAGCCCTCGCCCAGCCGTGGGCAGCGGACGATGGGCCGCGGCGAGCTGGGCTCGCGGCACGAGCAGTTCGAGGAGATCTCCCCGGAGGTCGGGCAGCTCGACGAGGCGGCGTTCGACGCCGCCCTCGCCGAGAACCCCGAGCAGGCCGCGGCGCTGCTCGCCGACCTCGCCGTGGCCACGGACGCGACGCTGCGGGCCCAGGCGCGCAAGCTCGCGGGCCGGGTGTTCATCCAGCTCGGCAAGGTCGGGCCGGCCAAGGCGCGCGGCACCCGGAAGATCGCCCCGGCCAAGGGTGGCGACGGCGACCTCGACCTGGACCGCACGCTCGACAACTGGCAGCCGACGGCGAGCCGGCGGCCGCGGCCGGACGAGATCGTCACCCGGGGCTGGACGGCGCACCGCCGGGCGGTGTCGCTCGTCGTCGACATCTCGGGGTCGATGCAGGGGCTGGCCGTGGCGCTCGCGGCGGTGTCCGCGGCGGGCGGGGTGCTGGCGTCGGAGTCGGGCTCGGGCAAGCTCGAGCCCGGCGTGCTGGCCTTCGGCTCTCAGGTGCGCACCCTGCAGCGGCAGGGCGTGCGCCGCCCGCCGGACGAGCTGATCGGCGAGCTGGTCGCGCTGCGTGGGCACGGCACCACGGACGTCGCGGCGGCGCTGCGCGAGGCGTCGGTGCAGCTGGCGGGCGCGGTGGCCGACGAGCGGATGGTCGTGCTGCTGTCGGACTGCCTGCACACCTCGGGCGACGACCCGCTCACCGCCCTCGGCGGCATCGACCGGCTGCACGTGCTCTGCCCGTTGCCGGACGAGGACGCGGAGAAGGCGGCGCGGGCCCTCGCCGCGAAGGGGGGCGGCAGCTACCAGCCGGTGCACCGGCTGGCCGACATCGCCCCCGCCCTGACCGCCGTCCTCTGCTGACGCATTACGGAACCATAATGCGCACGTCTGCGCCCATTTCCCGCGTTGAGGAACCATAATGCGCTGAAAGGGTCGGGGAATGCGCATTGTGGTTCCACCGTGCGGCGCGCGTCGGCCCGCGCGGTAGGGTCGCCCGTCGTGGGGACCATCGTCAGTTTTCACGCCCATCCCGACGACGAGTCGATCACCACCGCCGGGACGCTCGCCAAGGCCGCGAAGGCCGGGCACCGCGTGGTGCTGGTCTTCGCGACCCGTGGTGAGCTGGGCGAACCCGTTCCCGGCGTGCTGGCCGAGGGCGAGCAGCTCGCCGTGCGGCGCTCCGCGGAGTGCTTCGAGTCGGCCAAGGTCCTCGGCGCCGCGCGCGTGGAGTTCCTGGGCTACGTCGACTCCGGGATGATGGGCGAGCCGACGAACGACGCCCCCTACTGCTTCTGGCAGGCCGGCGTCGAGCACGCCGCGCGGCGGCTGGCGGTGATCCTCGACGAGGAGGAGCCGGACGTCCTCACCACCTACGACGACAACGGCAGCTACGGCCACCCCGACCACATCCAGGTGCACCGGGTGGGGAAGCGGGCGGCGGAGCTGGCCGGGGTCCCCGTCGTCGCGCAGAACACGATCAACCGGGACTGGCTGCTGCGCGGCATGCGCGGGCTGCAGGCAGCCGGGGAGATCCCCGAGGGCTGGGACGCCCCGGACGACACGATCCCGCCGCCGACCTTCGGCAAGCCCGAGGCGGAGATCACGCACCGGGTCGAGGCCGTGGACTTCGCGGAGCAGAAGCGGGCCTCGATGCGGGTGCACGCCAGCCAGATGAGCCCCGAGCACTTCATGCTCGCGATGCCGGACCCGATCTTCGCGATGGGCTTCGGCACGGAGTTCTACATCGTCACCGACCCGCCGAGCCCCGCCGCGGCCCCCGAGATCTTCGCGGACCTCTTCCTCCCGATGCACCCCTGACAGTGAGGATGTCGGCGAGCCCCGCCCCGCCTGCCCGTGCGTGAGGGGCCGCTCGCGGAGGGGTAGCTCGAGTGCAGGGGAGTAGCTCGGCGCAGGGGAGTAGCTCGGCGCAGGGGAGTAGCTCGGCGCAGGGGAGTAGCTCGGCGCAGGGGTGGCTCCGTCGCAAAGGGTGTCGGCGCAGGGGTGGCTGCTGCGCACGGTGGTGGCTCCGGGGCAAAAGGTGGTCGGCGCAGGAGGTGGCGGCGGCGCACGGTGGTGGCTCCGGCGCGGTGGTGGCTCCGGCGCGGTGGTGGCTTCGGCGGTAGCGGGTGGCTCCGGGCCGCGCGCACACCCTTCCGGGCTCGGCACATCCGGTCGGACCTCCCACACCTGTTCTGGCCGCCTCGCACACCTGCCAGGTCGCTCGCACACGTCGTCGACGAGGTGTAGTACGCCCGGCCGGGTGTGCGGCATTCGAGGCCTGCCCGCAGCCGGGCGACGGCCGCGGCGCCCGCACGACGCAGGGCCGAGCTCCACGGAGCTCCGGCCAGAAGTGCGCCACACCCGTCGGGGCGCGGTGCAGGCCGTCGACGGGGTGTCCGGCTGACCTCGCGGGTGTGCGACGCGTCCCCGCGGGGTCTGGCGCGCGCGGGCGCGGTGTGCCGGGCGCGGGCGGATGTGCGACGGGTCTCGCGAGGGTGCCGGGCTCCGGCGCGTGGGCCGGGCCTCGGTGGGTGTGCCGCGGCGCGGGCGTGTCCCGGCCCGGGCGGATGTGCCGGGCGAGGGTGGGTGTGGCGCGGGCGGCCTCAGGTCCGTACCAGGCCCCGGCAGACCAGCTCGACGGTCAGGGCGACGGCCACCGTCTCCACGGCCAGCAGCAGTACCAGTACGAGCAACTGCACCGCACCGGCCTGGATCGGGGAGGCGCCCCCGAGCAGCATCCCGACGTAGGCACCCGGCAGCGTGACGAGCCCGACGGTCCGGGTCTGGTCGAGCGCGGGGACCAGCGCCTGCGCGGCGCTCGGCCGCGCGATCTCGACGTTGGCGTCGCGGGGGAGCAGGCCCAGGGACAGGGCGGCCTCCACCTCGCCCCGCCGCGCGGTCAGCTCGTCGCGCATCCGCCTGCCCGCCAGGGAGGTCGCCGTCATGGCGCCGCCGATGAGGATCCCCGCCGTCGGGATCACGGCGAGCCCGGTGGCGGGCACCACACCGCCCACCACGAGCAGCGCGACGACGGGCAGCGGGCCGGCCGCGATCGGCACCCCCACCCACCAGCCGCTCGGGTGCCGGGTGAGGCGGCGCGCGGAGGTGAAGGTCGCCACGGCGACCATCAGCAGCACGAACAGCGCGCTGGTCCCCAGCGACCGCACCACGACGCCGATCAGCAGCGACACCGCACCGAGCTGGACCACCGCGCGCACCGACGCCAGCGCGGCCGCCCGGGCCGTCCCCAGCCGGGCCAGCAGGGCGATCGCGGCGGCGAGCAGGACCGCGAGGGCGGCGGCCACGGCGAGCCCGGGCCCGGCGTTCAACGTCACGCCCGGAATTGTCGGGGGCCCGGGGCATGCTGCCGCCGTGACCGCCCCGAGGAGCTACGCCTTCCGCACCCAGCTGTGGCTGTGGGAGGCCCGCCGGCAGGACAGCTGGACCTTCGTGAGCCTGCCGCCGGAGATCGCCGAGGAGATCCGCGAGCAGGCGCCGCCCGCGGCCGGCTTCGGCTCGGTCCCGGTCGCGGTGCGCCTCGGCGCCACGAGCTGGCGGACGTCGATCTTCCCCGACTCCGCCCGCGGCACGTACGTCCTGCCGGTCAAGAAGGCCGTGCGCCGCGCCGAGGGGCTGGCGGAGGGGACGGTCGCCGCGGTGGAGCTCGAGGTGCGGGACCCGTGACCCCACCGTCGGGGGAGGTGCCGCTCCCCACGTGGACCCCCGCGGTTGGTCGTTCTACCCTCCGTAGAGCACAATGCCCGTGCGAACCGTGCCCGCTCCCCCCTCGGCGCAGCCCGAGGACGTGCGGTCCGGTTGGCGGGAGATAGAGTCCGGACCTGGCCCACCACCTTTGAGCCAGCGAGGTTCAGCGAGGTCCAGTGCAGGAGGCACAGTGACAGCCGTCGCGCCCAAGCCGATCACGACGCGCCCTTACCCGGCGCGTCGGACGGGTAAGGGTTCCACGTTCCTGAAGATGCTCCGGACGACGGACCCCAAGGACATCTCGATCCTGTACATGGTCACGTCGTTCGCCTTCTTCATGGTCGGCGGG